>JASHSA010000175.1 GCA_030037035.1 Thermoplasmata archaeon | reverse complement strand
GTTCATGCGAGGGCCTCCACGAGGGCGTTGAGGGTCGTCGCGCTCTTCACCGGCCGGTCCCCGGCGTCGCGGGTGACCGAGAACGTGCCGACGGAGGTCTCCATGACGGCGAGCGCGCCGGCCGCCGCCCCACGGGTGAGGTAGAGCCGGTCCAGCTCCGCGACCGCGAACGGCCCGAGGAGGCGCCCCTCGAACATGAGCGAGAGCTGCCAGCCCTCGAACGCGCCGAGGAGGTCGAGCTCGTGGGTGTTCAGGAGGACGTCCCCGGAGAGCCCTTGGAGCAGGCGCACGAACTTCCGGCGGCGCATGAAGTCCACGTTGTCGAACGGCTCGTCGAGCAGGACCAGGCTTGGACGAAAGCAGATCGAGAACAGGTCCCCGACCAGCTTCTGCTGACCCGTCGACAGCTCGTGGATCCGCTTGCCCCGCACCTCGGGGAGCTCGAACTCCTCGAGGCGGCCCTCCATCTCGGCCGGGTCGCCGCCCTTGAGCTCGGCCATCACCCGCACGAGGTCTGCGACCGGCAGCGCCAGGAGCCGGTAGACCTCGGCGAGGTTCGTCGAGAGCCCGACCTCCCCTCGGATACGACCGACGTCCCTACCCGAGAGGGAGATCGTGCCGGCGGTCGGGGGCACCAGCCCGAGGATCGCCCGGATCAGGGTCGTCTTTCCGCTGCCGTTGGCCCCGACCACGACCATCTTCGCGTGGTCCAGGCGGAGGTCGACCCCGCGCAGGGCGGGTCGGCTCGACGGCGGGAACCGCACGTCGAGGCCCTGGACTTCGAGCACGCCCGGGGGATGGTCCGGGCGGCCCATCTACCCCTGCGAAAGTCCAGCCGCTGGACCCGAGCCCGACGCGGGAGGGTCCCGCGCGACGTGGAGCCGGCCCAGCGCGCGCGTCAGGTCCTCGTACACCTCGAGGCCCTTCGGCGTGATCTCGACGCGCACTCGCGGACCCCCGAGGGTGAAGACCATCCGGCTCTCGAGGTAGCCCGCCTCCGCGAGCAGCTCCAGATGATGGCTGAGGCTGCCCTTTGACGTGCTCGTGAGCTCGAGGAGCTCGGAGAAGCTCAGCTGGCGGTTGACCCCGAGCGAGATCAGGATCAGGACCCGCACGGAGTTGCGCAGCGACTCCTGGAGCAGGAACCCGCCGATCGCGCGCAGGCCCGGCGTTCCCGGCCCGGCAGGTTCAGCCCCCGACATCGCGGGTCATCTCCTCGGGAGCGTGGTAGAGCGCGTAGGCCCCGGCGACGGCCCAGCCGACGGTCGCGATCAGCCAGAGGGCGGCGTAGAGCGACTGGTCGTGCGTCAGCACGAGCGCGACCGCGGAGCCCACGACGCTCGTCGCGTAGCTGCCGATCGCCAGCGCGCTCTCGGGCGGCGGCGGGTGGAACCAGAGCCGGACCTGGACGAGCACCCAGAGGAGGATCCCGCCCAGCGCAGCGTCGAGGACCAGCAGGCCCGCGTAGCTGCTGAAGTAGCTGACCGCGAAGACCGCGGCGGCGATCACGAGGCTGATCCACAGGATCTGGAAGAACCGCTGGCGCGAGCGTCGCCGGCCTTCCAGGGCATCCCGGAGCCATGCCGCCCGGGCCGACTGCGTGAACGCCCACGAGGTCCCCCAGATGGCGAGCGCGATGAGCCCGGCGAGGTAGCCGTAGTAGAGCACCAGCTCGAGGTCGGTCGTGGGGGCGAGCGGACCGGTGAGGACTGCCGGAACGACGAAGAATCCTACCAGCGCGGCCGACCAGATCAGGTAGTAGACTCCCCACGCGCGTCGGAGCAGGTAGGCCTGGAAGACGAGCGCGCGACCCGCGAGCCGCCCGAGCTCCTCCGGCGGGAGGGACTCCCCGCCGGCGTTGGAGGGGGACGGGGGACCACGCGCGGGCCGCTCCTCGCTCTCGTGCATGGACCGAAGGTTCCCTGGAGGCGAGCCGCGGTCCGCGGATATAGCCGGGCCCGACTCTCCGTAGCTGAGACCCAACGCGGCCGTCCGACGCGTCGCGAGGCAGGACCTGTCCGGGGGCCGCTCGCCCAGAGGGGTCAACCTCTCGGGTTCCGGCCTGAGCGCCCCCGTGTGGGCGGAGGAGCCGGGTGCGGTCCTCCCGATCCATCGATACCCCCTCGCAAGCCGTAAGGAAACCGGACGCCTACGACCAGGACGAAGCACCATGGCGGACGGGATGCCCCGGGGATCGCGGGCCTGGTTGACGCTTCAATGGCGCAACGCGCTGGCGTTGCTCGTCGCCGGGATCTTGCTCGGCGGTCTCGACGTCGCCCTCACCTTCTCCCAAGGGCTCCCCCGCGGGGGCGAGACCGTTCTCCTTGTGGTGATTCTCGTCATTGCCGTGGGTCTGGTCGGGGGCTCCGCCTACTTGTTTCGAGAGGTAACGCGAGGAGAGTCGCGTCTCCGCGAACGGGGGGTTCCCTGGCAGGCAGAGCGAAGCCTGGTCGGGACGACCCGGCGGTCTCTCGTCACTCATGCGCCCCCCGAGACGGCCCTCTCCGCAGCACGAGCCGCCCTCGCCGACCCCGACTTGGGACTCACTCACGTAGGCAGGGACCTGCTGGGCGGCGTTCGCGCCATCCGTCCGGCCGAGTCGGGCGTGCTGGTCCTCTACGTCCGGCCCTTGGCGGTGAGGATCCGGGCTCGCCGACAACGAGATCGGACGGTCGTGACCGTCACGGTCGTCCCGTCCTCGCTGTACGGCTGGCCCGTGCTCTACGGCTGGGTCGGCTGGTCGGAGGTGTACACCTGGATCGGCGTCGCCGAGGAGTTGGCCGACGCCCTGACGAACGCCCTTACCCGATCGCTCGACGGCGCGGCCGGGGTGCCCGCGGTCCCGTTCAGGAACGCACGCGTTTGACGGTGGAGTTCGCTCTCCCCCCTCTCACGCCGCACGCTAGCTACGGTGGCTGTCGGCGTCTCCCTGAGGGGTCACCCCTCGGAACACCCGAGAGCGTCCGGGCAGCCTCTCACGGAGGCTCGACCCTCGGGGAGGAACGCACCCCTTCGAGTCGCAAGAGCTCCCTATAGGACCGGCGAACACCGTAGGCCACGGTGAGTCGAACAGCCCTTCGTCGGAGTCCGAAGCGGACGCCGAGGGACTCGCTAGGTTGTCCTGGCCGTCCGTATCGATTTCCAGGACATCCCGGAGCGGGTTGCCGGGGTCCCTCCGGAAGTCGCCGCTGAATCCGCGAACCCCACGCAGGGCCGCAAGAATCCGCGATCGGGGGAATCCTTTGGCCGAGTTTCCGACTCCGCCCGGTGGAGACCACTCCCAAAGTTGGACCTGCTTATCGATTAGCCACGTCCGATCTGGAGAGCGTTCGGTCGGCCGCAGGTCGAAAGCTACTTCTCTAACGTGAGCCGTCCCAGTCTTGAGGTGGGGCGGTGGCCCGCGAACCCATCGGAGTCCGCCTGGTGGGGTTCTCCGGCTTTGCGTGGTTTTACGGATCCTTTGCCATCGGGGGGGTGACGCTGCTTGGCGCGACGGTCAGCGCGTTCTTCCTGCCTCCCAAGGAGCTGCTCTCTACATGTCTAAACTGCACCGGAGGTCCGGCTCCGGTACTGACATGGACGGGGCCCGAAATGCGCCTCCTGTTCGCGGGGCTTACGCTTGCCTCAATCGGATTGGCTGGGCTGGCCTTTGGCGCTGTTACTCGAAGGCACGAGGCTTGGCCCGGAGTAGGAGACCGATTTCCTCTCTCGGACTTCGTCGCCGGTGCGCCGGGTTGGATTCTCGGGATGTCTTTCCTAGAACTGCTTCTGCTTGACACTATCCGCTCATTGCTGCCTAACGGGGCGAGCTTGTTTATCACAGTCGGGAGCGTCTGTCTCCTAGCGCTCTCGTCAGGTGTCTGGGCTTGGCGCTTGAGTCGGAGCCCCTCTAAAGGGCACAGTCGGCCACTGGCAGGCGCCCTCCAGCCGCCCTAATCGACCGTGCCGATGGTGAGCTAGGGCGCTCGGGCTGAGCGACGAGGGACGGTAACTCAAGTGCGCTGAGACGCGCAGAAGAGGACGAGGGCAGCGATCTCTCGCTCCCGAGCAACCCGGCGCCTCACGCTGCGGTAGACGGCAAGGCGACCCAGATCCACGAGGTCATTGCGGGTGAGGCCTTCGAAGACGATGATCAGCCGGCCTCCTCACGCTCGGTGCGTCGGGGCTTCGGAGGCATCAGGCGCCCGCTTCGGGACCTTGGCCGGTCGCTGGGCCGGCCGTGGCAGACGGGACGGCGACGGTTGACAAGAATACCTGACCCGGGGATTAGGCCCGGATGCTGAATGGGAGACCGGCAGATTGTCCCATCGGTTCACTAATGCTCCCTCCCTGGGACTGTCGAGATCTCCGGCTCTGCTGCAAGCGAGTTGACCCCGGGCGCGGAGGGATTTGATTACCCGGACTATTCAAATATTGACGTTCGCGCCACCGTCAGACTCAGGTTCGCCAAACAGGTCGAATAGAGCTGGGGACTGCGACTGGTGATTCAGATGCCCCGCGCAACGTCGGTCCTCCTTGACCAGCGGCTACCAATCAGCAGCGGACAGGAGAGACACCTCGGCCCGTATCGCCTTCTC
>JASHSA010000174.1 GCA_030037035.1 Thermoplasmata archaeon | reverse complement strand
AGGTCGTTCGACGACAGCGCGACGAGCGGACGGTTCCCCTCGCGCGCGACCAGGATCGCGACCGACTGGATGTTGACCCCCTCCCGGGCGAGGAGCTCGAGGACCCGCAGGAAGCTCCCGGCCCGGTCCTCGAGGCGGACGGCGAGCATCTCCCGGACCTCCGGCTCGTAGCCTGCCGCCGAGAGGAGCCGCATCGCCCGGTCCGGGTCGTTGACGATCAGGCGCAGCCGCCCGCGCCCCTGGGAGGAGTCGGCCCCGATCGCCGCGAGGTTGATCCGCTCCGCGGCGAGCGTGCGGGCGACCCCCGCGAGCGCCCCCGGCCGGTTCGGCAGGGTGAGCGAGATCTCGCGGAGCGTCATCGCGCTCCGGGGAAGTCGGCCCCGGGCTTTACGTTCTCGGCAGGCGCGGAGCCGTGCCGGCCCCCGGAACGACGGACGCGCGCCTCGCGCCGACGCAGATATTTATACCCCGACCCGACGTACGAACCGCTGCCGCGGGGAGCGAGGGTGCCCGGGCGGTAGCGAATGGGCGAACGGGTCCGAGCACGGGCGCGCTCCGGCTTTCGTCACGCCCGCCGCTTCCGCCGTTCGCGCCGCGGGGTCGTCGCCGTCATCGGCACGCTGCTCTCCCTGCTGGTCTTCTTCGCGCTGTTCGGCGTCTTTCTGACCCAGTACGTCCCGCTCTGGATGACGCAGAACGAGAGCCAGCTCTCGAACGGCCTCGTCGAGTCGCTCGCGTTGCTGAAATCCGGGGTCGACGACCAGTACCTGCTGGGCGGGATCCCCTCGTACTCCGTGCCGTTCACGGTCAGCTCGCAGTCGGTCCCGCTGTTCGCGCAGCCGACCGTCGCGACGCTCGCCTACCTCGCCGGCTGTCCGAGCGGTTTCCTCTCCGGAGGGACCCCGGACGAGATCGGCAGTTGCGCCTACGAGAGCCTCGCCTACACCGACCCCACGATCGCCGGGGACCCGGCCCCGCACGGCTACGGCGAGACCGCCGCGAGCAACTTCCTTGAGGTCTCGGTCCCGAACCGCTACTATCCGCCGGTCGTCTACTACTTCCTGAACGACGCGGTCGTCGGCGAGGTCTCGGGCAGCCACCAGTGGACGGCCGTGCCCCCGCCGCTGAACGTCAGCAAGACGCCGGGGAACCTCTCCGTCCAGACGAGCCAGCTGGTCCTCCTCGGCAACGCGTCGTCGTTCACGAGCATCGGCTCGAAGGACGTGACGAGCCACCTGCTCTCCCACTCGGTGATCTCCTCGGAGGGGCGCTTCCTCACCGCGACCAACACGCCGCGGACGTTCAAGCTCACGCTGACGGTGGGGGTCTTCGGCCTCTGCGCCTGGTACAACTACTTCGAGAACACCACCGCCGCCGCGCTGGGCGCCGCCGGCGCGACCAACGGATGGTGGCTGAACCTCACCGGCGCCTCCGGGACCGTGACGCCGCCGCTCACCCAGGCGGACTGCGTCGCGGGGGCGTCGTCGACCTTCGACGTCAAGCTCACGATCCTGAAGGTCAACTACGCGTCGTCGTTCGTCGCCGAGGACGTGCTCTCGTTCAACGCGGGAGGGCTGTAGGGTTTGGCGGCGAGCCCGATGCGGGTGAAGGTCCCGCGCACGCATCCGACCGAGGCTCCGCCGTCCGTCGAGCCGACGCGCGGGGGCGTCCCGCCGGCGCCGCCCGTCGACCTTCCCGGCACGTTCATCACCGCGATCCCGGCGCTGCCCGGGCCCGAGGTCAAGCAGCTGCAGGTCCGCCCGGTCAACCCGCCGTACTCCTACGCGCGGGTGACGTACAACGAGCGGTCGAAGGAGTTCCTCTACGAGGTCATCGAGCCGCAGCTGTCGGCGCACGAGCGCCAGCTCGTCGGCCACCTCAAGGAGACGCTGACGAAGATCATCGGCGCCGACATCGCGAACCTCTCCGGCTCCGACAAGCGCGCCTACCTGCGCGGCGAGGCGGAGAGCTACTTCCGCTCGCGCGAGGTCCCGCTCAGCCCGCTGTCGCTCGAGCGGATCGTCTACTACGTGCTCCGGGACTTCGTCGGCTACGGCCCGGCGGACGCGCTGATCCTCGATCCGGAGGTCGAGGACATCTCCTGCGACGGCGTCGGCGTACCGCTGTTCGTCTTCCACTCGCGGTTCGAGTCGGTGAAGACGAACGTCGTCTTCGCCGACGAGGAGTCGCTCAACTCGTTCATCGTCATGCTCGGCCAGCGCTGCCTGAAGGCCGTCAGCGTCTCCTCGCCGATTCTGGACGGGACGACGCCGGAGGGTCACCGCGTGCAGGCGACCTACGCCCGCGAGATCACGACGCGCGGGGCGAGCTTCACGATCCGACGCTTCAAGGAGCGCCCGTTCACGCCGGTCGACCTGATCGGGATGGGCAGCGCGAGCGACGAGATGGTCGCCTACTTCTGGCTCGCCGCCGAGCAGGGCGAGTCGCTCATCATCTGCGGGGGGCCCGCGTCCGGCAAGACCAGCACGCTGAACGCGATCGCGCTGTTCATCCCCCCGACGTCGAAGATCGTCTCGATCGAGGACACGCGGGAGGTGAACCTCCCCCACGAGAACTGGATCCCGGGGGCGACCCGGAGCGGCACCGGCGACCGCGGGCCCGACGGGAAGGCCGCCGGGGAGGTCGACATGTTCGACCTCGTCCGGGCCGCGCTGCGGCAGCGGCCGAACTACATCATCGTCGGAGAGGTCCGCGGCCGTGAGACGTACACGATGTTCCAGGCGATGGCGACCGGCCACACCACCTACTCGACGATGCACGCCGACAGCGTGAAGTCGATGGTCAACCGCCTCGAGAACCCGCCGATCAACACGCCGAGGATCCTCCTCAGCGCGCTCAACAACGTCGTCATCCAGCTGCAGACCCGCACCGAGAAGGGCGTCGTGCGCCGGCTGAAGCAGGTCCTCGAGATCGTCGGCTTCGAGCCGGAGACGAACGAGCTGATCACCAACACCGTCTACGAGTGGGACCCGGCGACCGACACGTTCGTGTTCAAGGGCCACTCGTTCCTCTTCGACAAGATCATGGAACTGAAGAACTACACCGCCGAGGAGATGGACGCGGAGTTCCACCGCCGCACCGAGGTGATCCGCTACCTCGTCGAGCACAAGATCAACGACTACCGGCAGCTCTGGCAGGCGATCGCGCAGTACTACAAGGACCCGAACGAGGTGATGGCCCGGATCCGGCCGGCGGGGACCGCCGCGCCGGCGCCCAAGGCGGCCTAGCGATGGCGACCGGGACGATCCGGGCGGGGACCCCCGCGGAGGCGTCGGGCCGCCCGGTGCGCGTCCGCCGCGGCGAGCAGCCGACCCCGTCCAGCCTCGGCGCGTTCCAGCGGTGGGCCTGGAAGACGTTCGGGGCGCGCGTGAGCGCGAAGCCGCCGAACCTCGTCCTCGAGGAGAACCTCGTCAAGGCCCACATGCGCGTACGGGCCGACGAGTACCTCGCGACCGTCTACGCCACCGCGGTCGTCGTCGGCATCGCGACGACGGTCATCGGCGTGGCGCTCGGCGGCCTCCTCTTCGTCTCGGGCCTGACGATCGTCCTGCGGCCCGGCGGGATCTCGATCGCGCTCAAACCGCTCGCGGAGATCGGGCTCGCCCTGTTCTTCCTGCCGGTCGTCGCCACGCCGGGATCGTACTTCCTGCTCCTCGGGATGCCCGGCTCGAACGCGAAGGCGCGCGGCCACAAGATCGACCGCAAGATCGGTCCGGCGATGAGCTTCGTCTCGGCGATGGCGTCGGCCGACGTCAACATCGACCAGATCTTCAAGGAGCTCGGCCGCCAGAAGATCTACGGCGAGGTCGCGGAGGAGGCCGCCTGGATCACGCGCGACACCGAGCTCCTCGGCGTCGACATCCTGACCGCCATCCGCCGCGGCGCGCAGCGGACCCCCTCCAAGAAGTTCCAGGACTTCCTGCAGGGCGTCGTCACGACGGCGACCAGCGGCGGCCAGCTGAAGCCGTACTTCCTGCTCAAGGCCGAGCAGTACGAGCGGGAGCACAAGCTCGAGATCCAGCAGCGCGTCGAGACGATGGGGCTGATGGCGGAGACGTTCGTCACCGTCGTCGTCGCCTTCCCGCTGTTCCTCGTCATCATCATCGCGATCTTCGCGATCATCGGCGGCGGCGGCCAGTCGATGGTCACGATCCTGTGGGGGATCGTGCTCGGGATGATCCCGGTCTCGCAGTTCGCGTTCATCTTCTTCATGTATTCGCTTGCGCAGGAGATGGTCTAGCGATGGCGACCGCCAACGCGCCGGCGTCGGTCCGTCGCGTCCGCGCGCTCGCGCCCGGCGCCGCGACCGCGGGCTCCACGCCGGTCCTGACGCGCGAGCTCCTGCTGCTGATCGCCGGCGGGGTCGTCGCGGTCGCCCTGTGGGTCGTCGGGGTCCTCGACTACACCGGCACGCTGAAGTTCGTCTTCCGGCCGGGCGAGAGCCCGGGCCTGAACCCGCTGATCGACTTCTTCGTCCTCGGGACGCTCTGCCTGATCGCGCCGTACGGCTTCGCCGAGACCGCGCGCCAGCGCCGCATCGCGAAGATCGAGGACCGGCTGCCGGATTTCCTGCGGGACGTCGCGGAGGCCGGTCGGTTCGGCATGACGCTCTCGGACGCGATCGTCGTCGCGAGCACCGGCCGCTACGGCCTCCTGACGGACGAGATCAAGCGGATGGCGAGCCAGCTCGAGTGGGGGGTCCCGGTGGCGACCGCGCTCCGCCTGTTCGAGGAGCGCGTCCCGACCCCGCTCGTCCAGCGCGTCGTCTCGATCGTCACGCGCGCCAACGAGGCCGGCGGGAGCGTCGCGGACGTGCTGTCGATGGTCGCGCACGACACGCGCGAGGCGCAGCTCTCCGACCAGTCGCGCAAGATCTCGATGATGACGTACGTGACGGTGATCTACATCGCGTTCTTCGTGTTCATCGTCACGATCTACATCATGGCGGCCGTCTTCCTGCCGCAGATGATCACCGCCGGCCAGGGCGTCGCGTCGTCGAGCCTCGGCTCCGCGGGCGGCGTCACGCTCCAGTTCGCCCTCGTGCCGGTGCTGTTCCTCGCGTTCCTGGTCGCGGTCATCGTCCACGCCATCGGCGACGGCATCATGGCCGGGGTCCTGTTCAACGGCCGTATCGCGGAAGGACTGCAGCACGCGACGATCATGCTCGGCGTCGGCTGGGCGATCATGCGCTTCATGGTCCCGATCCTGCACACGTAGGGGGGTCGATGGCGGAGAGCAGCGCGACGACGCCCGTCGGCGACGACGCGATCCCGAGCACCCGCGCGGAGCGGCGCCGCGCGTCGCCGTGGGTGCGGCTCGGCGCGGCGCTGCGCCGGGGCTCCTCGGCGCCCCGGCCGGTCAAGCTGACGCGCCTCGGCGTCTCGGGCCAGGGCGCGGGGGAGGTCACCCCGATCCCGCCGCTCCACGACCCGGCGGTCCAGCAGCTCGACCTGATCCCGATCCTGCCGAAGCTCTCGTACGTCCGCATCACGCTGCAGACGCAGCGGAACGAGCACCTCTACGAGGTGATCGAGCCTCCGCTCTCGCCAATCGAGCGCGACCTGGCCGAGCGGCTCCGCGTCGCGCTGATCGACGCGTTCGAGCCGCTCCCCGAGCACGACCCCGAGACGAAGGCCGACGAGCTGCGGCGGATGGTCGACAAGATGCTGCAGGAGTGGCTCGTCACGCCGAGCCCGACGACGAAGGCGCGGCTCCTCTACTACCTCGACCGCGACTTCATCGGCTACGGCCGGGTCGACGTCCCGATGGTCGACAGCGAGGTCGAGGACATCTCGTGCGACGGGGTCGGGATCCCGCTGTACATCTACCACCGCCGCTACGGCTCGATCCGCTCGAACCTGAAGTTCCAGACCGACAAGGAGCTCGACGACTTCGTCATCTGGCTCGCGCAGCGCTCGGGCAAGCACATCTCGGTCGCGAACCCGATCCTGGACGCCACCGTCCCCGACGGCTCGCGGCTGCAGGCGACGCTCGGTAAGCACGTGACCAAGCGCGGCAGCTCGTTCACGATCCGCCGGTTCCGGGACAATCCGTTCACGCCGGTCGACCTGCTGAAGTTCAAGACGATGAGCCCGGAGATGATGGCCTACCTCTGGATCGCGATCGAGGCGGGCCAGTCGATGATGGTCTGCGGGGGGACGGCGAGCGGCAAGACGACGACCCTCAACGCGACGCTCCTGTTCATCCCGCCCCAGATGAAGATCGTCTCGATCGAGGACACGCGCGAGCTGAACCTCCCCCACGAGAACTGGGTCCCGTCGCTCACGCGCGCCGGCTACGGCGCGAAGAACGTCGTCAGCGGCAAGGCCCCCGGGGAGATCGACATGTTCGACCTCCTCGCGGCGGCGCTCCGCCAGCGGCCGCAGTACCTGATGGTCGGGGAGGTCCGCGGCGCGGAGGCGTTCATCGTCTTCCAGGCGATGGCGACCGGCAAGACCTGCTACACGACGTTCCACGCCGAGAGCGTCAGCGCGATGGTCCACCGGATGGAGAACCCGCCGATCTCGCTGCCCCGCTCGCTCGTCAGCGCGCTCAACCTCGTCCTCCTCCAGCGCCAGGTGAAGGTCGGGCAGAAGATGACGCGCCGGGTCCAGTCGCTCACGGAGATCGTCGGGCTCGACCCGGAGACGAACGAGCTGATCACGAACTCGGTCTACTCGTGGAACCCGGCCGACGACACGTTCCTGTTCAGCGGCCACTCCTACGTCTACGAGCGCGTCGCCCTGATGCGGAACTGGACGATGAAGGAGATGGAGCGGGAGGTCCGCAACCGCGTCACGATGCTCGACGCGATGATGCTCCGCGACGCCGCCGCGACCCGGAAGAAGCCGTTCACGCACCGCGACGTCGGCCAGATGGTCTCGTTCTACTACAAGGAGCCGGAGAAGGCGCTCGCCGAGGCGCAGGCGTTCCTCGCGCGCAGCCGCCCGGCCCCCGCCCGCTAGGCGTCCGGTCGACGGTGGGGAGCCGGGGCGGTCCGGGCACGACCGCCGGGGCGCGCGGCGCCCCGTTCGCCGAGATCCCGATCGCCCCGGACCGGTCGGTCCGTCTGTGGCAAGAGGACGCGATCGTAGGTCTCGGACGACGGGCCCGTCGCCCGTCCGTCGTCGTGACGAGCCCTCCGTACAACCGGGGCGTCCCCTACCGGGGGTACCGGGACTCCCGCCCTCGCGCCGACTACCTCCGCTG
>JASHSA010000003.1 GCA_030037035.1 Thermoplasmata archaeon | reverse complement strand
CCCCAGAGGGCGGGGAGCGTCGCGCCGAAGACGACCTCCCACTCGTGGTCGGCGGTCGACGCCGTGATCTGGGTCGCCGCGGTGTCCGGCACGTCCGTGAGCTTCTCGGCGCCGCCGACGACGACGTAGTCGTAGAGCCCGCTCGCGACGGCGAGGTAGCCCTGGTGGAGGGCGAGCGCGCCGGAGGCGCCGCCGCCCTCGACCCGCACCGCGGGAAGGTGGCGGCCGGCGAGCCCGGCGTAGTCGAGGATCAGCGGCGCGATGTGCTCCTGGTCGATGAGCGTGCCGCTCGCCATGTTCCCGAGGAACAGCGCGTCCAGGTGGGCGCTCGAGAGCTTCGCGTCGACGAGCGCCTGGAGGCCGGCCTCGATGCCGATCTCGCGGAACGAGCGGTCCCAGAGCTCGCCGAACTTCGTCTGCCCGACGCCGACGACCGCGACCTCGCGCACGGGCTAGTCCTCCGCCATGTGGATCTTGCCGCGGAACTTCGCGTAGACGGCGTACGGGATCTCGACGCCGTGGTCGAGGTAGTACTGGACCGGCTTTCCGTGGTTGCGCTCGAACCGGGCGATCTCGTCGGTCGTCTCGAGGTCGAACGCGTCCGAGCCGGCGCCCGAGCCGTAGCCGACGACCAGGACGCGCTCGCCCGGCCCGGCGTGGTCAAGGACGTTCGCGAGGCCGAGGAGCGACGCGCCGGAGTAGGTGTTGCCGACGTACGGCGTCACGAGCCCGTAGCGCATCTGGGCGTCCGAGAAGCCGAGCTGCTTGCCGACCCGCTGCGGGAACTTCCCGTTCGGCTGGTGGAAGACGACGTGCGCGTAGTCCTTCGGCGCGGTGCCGGCCGCGTCGAACAGCGCGCGGGCGCACTCGGTGACGTGGCGGAAGTAGGCGGGCTCGCCCGTGAACCGGCCGCTGTGGCTCGGATAGCGCTGGCCTTCGCGCCGCCAGAAATCCGGCGTGTCCGTCGTGTAGGAGAGCGTGCGCAGCACCCGGCAGATCACCTTCTCGCGGCCGACGACGAACGCCGCGCCCCCTGCGCTCGCGGAGTACTCGAGCGCGTCCCCCGGCGCCCCCTGCGACGTGTCGGTCCCGATCGCGACGGCGTACCGGACCATGCCGGCGCCGACCAGCCCGAGGCACGTCTGGACGGCGGCGGTGCCGGCCTTGCAGGCGAACTCGAAGTCGGCGGCGGTCATGTGGGGCGTCGCGCCGACCGCCTGGGCGACGACCGTCGCCGTCGGCTTGACGGCGTACGGGTGCGACTCCGAGCCGACGTAGACCGCGCCGATCTGCTGGGGGTCGATCCCGCCCCGGACGAGGGCCGTCCTCAGGGCCTCGGTCGAGATCGTGATCGTGTCCTCGTCCGGCGCCGGCACGCTCTTGCGCAGGACGTTCAGCCCCTGCCCGATGCTGTCGCCGTCGGCGCCCCAGACGCGCCCGATCTCCCCCGGGGTGATCCGGTAGCGCGGCACGTACGCCCCGTAGCTGACGATCCCTGCGTCCATCGTTGTGTTCCCCCTCTAGAGCTCCTCGAGCCGTTCGAGCACCGCCGGCGCGGTGAGCGACGTGACGAGGAGCGGGATGTTCTCGACCTCCGAGAGGCGGATCGCGAGCGCGTCGACCCGGCCGGGGTTCGCGAAGACGACCGCCGCCGGCTTCAGCGGGTGCGCGCGGATCGCGACCATGGGCGAGCGGCCGTACTTGACGTTGGCGAAGACGATCGCGCGCTGCGTCGTCCAGCCGTAGACCTCGACGAACCGGCTCGCGTCCATGGAGAGGATCGCGCGCGGCGCGTCGACGACCGTGAAGCCGTGCACGTCGCGGTGGAGGTCGACGCGGCTCACCGAGCGCGCCCCGAGGCGGTCGGCGAAGCTCTTCAGCGGCATCGCGACCGCGAACTCGCGCAGCCCGAGGATGCCGTCCGAGTGCTCGACCACGACGCGCCCGCTGAGCTTCGCGCCGGTGCGGCTGTCGAGGGCGATCAGGCCGTCGACGTAGCGGCGGATGAACCCGGCCCCGGGGCTCGTGCGGCGCTCGCTCTCGTAGTCGCTGATGACGCTCGGCACGGTCTCGAGCTGCCGGGCGAGGTCGCGTTGGGAGACGTGGAAGTCCTCGCGCCACTTGCGCAGCGTCCGGCCCGGATGGGGAGAGAGGACGACCTCGCCGGCGATCTTCTCGCGGATCTCCGGTTGCACGGGCCCTGACGAGCCGACCGGGCTATAAATCGGTGACCTTCCTGTCGTTCCCCCCTTTCGACATATGCCGATGGGGCCGCCGCCTCCGGAGTGGACCGGGCGAGATCTCCCGGCGCCGCGGAAGGGCCCGCGCGCCCTTTGAACTCGCGACCTCTACCTTGCCAAGGTAGCGATCTTCCGCTGATCTACCGGCCCACCGTCGGCGGCGAGGAGCCCTGGGCAATAACGGCTTGCGGTCCACGGCGCGCCGGCCGCCGCCGGTTCGCCCGCCCCTCCGAAGGAACGCTTATCCTCAAGGAGCCGCTCCCGCGCCGCATGGCGGACGACCGATCCTCCGGCGAGCCGATCGACGTGCTCGTCCGCAGCTCGCGCGAGCTGCTCCGGCCCGAGGAGCTCGTCCGCGAGGTGACGCGGGACATCGTCAAGGACGAGATCCGCAAGCACCTCGAGAAGACGCTCCACGACGACCCGAAGCTCCAGCACGACCTGAAGGAGGCCGTCCGCGACCTCCTCGCGGCGCGCGCGGCCGAGTACGCCGCGGTCCTGCGGGTCGGGACGGCGACGGCGCGCCTCGGCCTCGCCGCCCTCCCCCCCGAGGTCCGGCGCCAGCTGACGAAGGACCTGGTCGACCTCGTCTCGAAGGAGCTCGGCCAGATCGTCGAGAGGTCGCTGTAGACGATGGCGCCGTCCCCCGAGCAGGTCCGCATCTACGAGATCAAGCGGGTCGACGTCGAGGGGGCGATCGTGATCGACGGCTTCCCGTCGGTCGGTCTCGTCAGCTCGATCGTCGCGAACTACCTCATCGACACGCTGCAGATGGAGCAGATCGGGATCGTCGAGTCGCCCGCGTTCCCGACCGTCTCGCTCGTCCGCAACGGCATCCCCCAGCACCCGGTCCGGATCTACGCCGGCCGGCCGAAGGCCGACCGGACCGGGAGGGGCGCCGACAAGATCGTCGCGTTCGTCTCGGAGTTCCATCCGGCTCCGGCGGTCATCGGGCCGCTCGCGACCGCGATCCTCGACTGGGTCCAGGAGCAGCGCTGCTCGCTCCTCGTCTCTCCGGAAGGGCTCGTCGTCGAGTCGCCGGCCGCCGGCCCGCGCCGGGGCCGGGGCGGGATCGCCGACGTGAAGGTCTTCGGGATCGCCAGCACCCGCAAGGCGCGCGACCTCTACATCGACCCGAACACGATCCCGTTCAACGAGGGGGTGATCACCGGCATCGCGGGGGTCCTCCTCAACGAGGGCCGACGCCGCGGCTTCGACGTGCTGACGTTCCTCGCCGAGGCGCAGGCCGACTACCCGGACGCCCGCGCGGCCGCCAAGGTGATCGAGACGATCAACCGGATCCTGCTGCGGAGCCCGCTCGACCCCGTCCCGCTCTACGCCGAGGCGGAGCGGATCGAGCAGCAGCTCCTCCAGATCCAGCGCCGCGCCGCCGACCGCGCGCGGCCCGAGGCGGCGACGCCCGCGTCGCAGCCGATGTACCGCTAGCGCGACGCGCCGGCACGAGGTCGAGGAGCTCGCGCAGCCCCGCGACCAGGCGCTCCGCGTCGTCGGCGTCGTTGTAGAGGTAGAACGACGCGCGGACGTTCCCCGCGAGGCCCCGCGCGGCGTAGAACGAGTGTACGCAGTGCATCCCCGAGCGCACGAGCACGCCGTGGCCCTCGTCCAGGAAGAGCGCCGCGTCGTGCGGGTCGACCCCGTCCAGCGTGAACGCGAAGACGCTCGGGCGCTCCCGCGCGTCCTGCGGCCCGAGGACCCGGAGCCTCGGTTCGCCGTCGAGCGCGCGTCCGACCCTGCGGTTGAGCTCGAGCTGGTGCGCCTCGACCCGTTCGAGCCCAACGCGCTCGAGGAAGCGGAGGCCTTCGCCGGCCCCGAGGACGCCGGCGTAGTTCTGCAGGCCCGCCTCGAAGCGGTGCGGCGGCGGCCGCAGGGCGTGGTCGGTCACGGTCGTCCACTCGACCGTCTCCCCGCCGACGACCAGTGGACGGAGGTCGGCGAGGAACGCGGGGCTCGCGAGCAGCGATCCGACGCCGTTCGGCCCGAGCATCTTGTGCGCGCTCACCGCGTAGGCGTCGACGCCGAGCCGGTCGAGGTCGACCTTCCGGTGCGGCGCGGCCTGGCATCCGTCGGCGAGGACCGCGGCCCCGCGGTCGTGGGCGCGCTCGACGATCTCGCGCAGCGGGAGCGTCCGGCCGTCCAGGTTGGACGTGTGGAAGACGCTGACCAGGCGGACCCCGCGGGCGAGCTCGGACTCGAGGCGGTCGCCGTCGAAGGCGCCGTCCTCGCTCAGGGGGAGGACCTCGAGCCGCACGCCCCGCTCGCGAACGAGCCGCTGCCAGACGACCAGGTTCGAGTTGTGCTCGCGGTCGGTGATCAGGACCCGTTCGCCGCGCTTCCACGGAAGCCCCTGCCCGACGAGGTTGATCGCTTCGGTCGCGTTGCGCAGGAAGACGACGCCGGCCGGCTCGCGCCGACCGAAGAACCGGGCGAACTCCTCGCGGCTCTCCTCGTACCGGCGACCGACCTCCTCGGAGAAGCGATGGACGCTCCGGCCCGCGCAGCCGGGGTACCGGACGTAGTACTCCTCGACCGCGCGGAGGACCGCGCGGGGGACGAGCGAGAGGCACGCGGAGTCGAGGTACGCCGGGGCCGGCCCGGCGCCTCGGCGCTCGAGCGCGGGGAACTCGCGCCGCAGCGCCCGGACGTTCATCGGCTTCCGTGCTGGAGGGCGACCGCGGCCGCGGCGAGCGTCGCCGCCCCGAAGACCATCGCGCGCTCGTCCGGGGCGAACTGCGCGCTGTGGAGGCTCGCCGCCGGGACCTTCCCGCCGACGCCGAGACGCAGGAACGTCCCCGGGACCCGCTCGAGGTACCGCGCGAAGTCCTCGGCGCCCATCAGCGGCCGGTCGACCTGGACGACCGCCTTCCGGCCGAACTCGACCTCGAGCGCGCGGACGACCGTCGCGGTCGCCCCGGGCGGATTGATCAGCGCCGGGTAGCCCCGCCGGTAGGTGATGGCGACGCGGGCGCCCAGGCTCGAGGCGATCGCCCGCACTCGGCGGCGGAACGCCTGCTCGACGAGGTCCCGCGTCTCGGGCCGGACCGTGCGCACCGTCCCCTCGAGGACGACCGTCTCGGGAAGGATGTTGTGCCGGGTTCCCCCATGGACCGAGCCGACGCTCACGACGACCGGGTCGGTCGGGTCGCGCACCCGGCTCGCGATCGCCTGAAGTCCGGTGACGATCTCGCTCGCGACGAGGATCGCGTCCGGCCCCTGCTGCGGGGTCGAGGCGTGGCCGCCCCGGCCCCGTACGGTGAGACGGAACGAGTCGGCGGCCGCCATGAACGGACCCGCGCCCCAGCCGATCGTCCCGAGCGGGAGCCCGGGGTCGACGTGCTGGCCGACGACGAAGGCGACGGTCGGCCGCTCGAGACAGCCGGCGTCGATCATCGGTTGGGCCCCGCCGGTCGTCCCTTCCTCCTCGGAGGGCTGGAACAGTAGCTTGACCGGACCGCCGAGGGCCCGGGGATGGCGGCTCAGGAGGAGCGCCGCGCCGAGGAGCGACGCCATGTGTACATCGTGGCCGCACGCGTGCATGACCCCGGGGCGCCGGGATCGGAACGGCAGGCCGGTCGCCTCCTCGAGCGGAAGGGCGTCCATGTCGGCGCGCAGGGCGACGACCGGTCCGGAGGTCCCCGCGCCGAGCATCCCGACGACCCCGTACAGGCTTCCGGGGAACGTCGTGGTCGGTAGCCCGAGCTCCCGGAGGGCCTGAAGGACCTTCTCTCGAGTCCGGACCTCGTCCCCCGACAGCTCGGGCTCTTGGTGGAACGCGGCCCGCCAGGCGCGCATCGCCGGCAGGGCATCGCGCGCGGACCGGCTCCAGGGTTCCGGGTTCCCTGACACCCCGCGCCGAGCCGTCCGGCTCCTATAACGCGCGCGTCGGCCGCCACGGACGGCGGCGCACGCCTCCCCGGCTCGGCTCGCCGGTCGATCGACCCGACCGGGACGGGCTCCGTCCGGGCCTCGAGGGTCGACCGGCTCCGGGACCTCGCCAACCGGCGAAGTACCACCAGGGGGTGAGTGGGGCTCTCGACCCCAGACCCTCTCCGGGCGCAGCGCACCCTCGACGGCGCTATCGATGCGCTCGAGGAGGGCAGGGCGTTCGGTGTCGTCTGGACACCCTCGCTCGGCCCGCGGCGGCCCAGTCAGCGCGTCACCCTCGAGCTAGGCTCCTCGGGGATGCAGGAGACGGGGCGATCTCCGGCCTCCGCTCCGACGGGGCGCCCGGCCCGCGCAGAGGAGGGGACGGCCGTTCGTTCGACGACCGACCGCCGGCCCGCAGCGGACCGGGCCCCTGGGTCAGGTGTCAGTCTTTTCCATCGAACCGGGTCAGGCTTAGCGGCCGTCGCGGCCATCCCGCGCACGGTTCGGCGGAGCCTTGGGCCGTGGACCTGGGCTCGCCGCATGGGGGCCGGGGCTGGCGACCCCCGGGCGGAGGTTCGACTCCCAGGCGCGGACCGGGCCGCCCGCGGCGCGCGCTCCCGAAATGCCGTAGTTCCCGCCGTTGTTCATGGCGGGCACCCAGCGAGGCGACGCCGCATCGCCCGGGGGCGGCGTCCATCCTGTCCTCGAGTTCCACGCCGGCAGGCCCGACTCGAACTCCTTGCGCGAGCTGTGGTAGCTCCCCCACACCGCCAGCGAGAACCCGATGAGGAACCCGAAGCTGACGAAGTAGAGCCCGACCACGAACGTCACCGTGAGGCCGAACGTCAGGACGGGGACGACCGCCGGGGCCGCGGCCCCGAGGAACGGGCCCGTGAACACCGAGTAGCCGTGAAGGATACGGTCCTCGAGCCCCAAGCGGACGAACCAGAGGACGACCCAGAGCACCGGCACCGCCGCGGCGCCGTGGTAGGTCCAACGTCCCGCCTCGGACCGGTCGAACACGAGACGCCGTCGAGCGAACCGGTAGCCTCCGACCAAGGCGACGATGAACGGGATCGGGAGGAAGAAGAGGAACGTCAGGGCGAAGTACGAGTTCGACGCGAGGCCGTCGCGGTAGAGCGCGACGACCCCGCTCGCCCATACCCAGAGGGCAAAGAGGCAGTAGATCGTGATGTGGAAGGCGAGCGCCGGCCTCGAGATCTTGGAACCCCGGCGCAGCTCGATCGCCCACCACGTCGCGTACCCCACGAGCCCGACGAGCAGGACCGCGTCCTCGAGCGTCAGGCCGAACGGGAGCCCTCCGACGCTGACCGCGGTGTACGGAATCTGCATCCCGCGCCGGGCCCCCCTGCCCTCGCCTCGTTCCTAGGTCGACGGACGGCTGCGGTCGAAGATCCGCAGGCGCGTGGTGAGCAGGAGACCGAGGAACATCCCCGCGAGGAAGACCACCGCCCCCGTCGAGAAGAGGACCTGAGGACCAATGGCCAGGCCGGCCACGATCCGGCCGGAGATCGTGGGGAGCTGGGCCAGGGCCGCGGCGTCGAAGACCCCGAGAAGCCAGACCCCGAGCACCACCACCCCTGCCACGATGAGGATCGCGAGCACGTACCGGACGAGCAGACCCGCGATCAGACCCAGCAGAACCACGACCGTGTAGACGTCGACCCAAGCCGGAACCGCCACCAGCGCTCCCCCCCCGAAGGCGAGCCGCCCTCTTCGCATCGGCACGGAACATGGGTATAAAATGTCTCAGAACACCGAGTTGGCGCGGTGCGGGGCTCCCTGGGGTTGCCAGGGGAAGTGGGACCTTCGCCGCCCCGCCTCGCCGCTCCCGGGCCGGGCGGCGCAGCAGGGCGTGGTGGCACGACGAGACCTCCGGCGCTTCGAACGGCGCCGCAGCCCCCCGACCCCCTGCAACGAAAGGGCCAAGAACGACGGCTCAGCATGCACATAGAGTCAGCTTCCATGCCGGTCCTCTCCCGGCCTGAGGGCGAGCCCTCGGGCGAGCGCGAGGCGATCCGGGCGGCCGCTCGGGTGGTCGGCTTTACGGCGGCGGGGGTCTGCTTCGTGGGCTCCCAGCTCTCCTTGCTCTGGGTCCTCGCCACCGGAGGCGTGGGCGCAACACCCTCGGCGGCGGTCACCGCCTGGATCGTCAGCTCCCTCGGCCTAGCGTTCTTCCTCTTCTTGGCTGCGAACACCTACCGGCCCGACTTCGACCGATCGATGACGTCCCTCTGGGCGACGTTCGGACGGCACAAGACGCCGGCTCGTCCCGAGCCCTGACGCGCTCTCCCAGGTAGGTCTTCGACGAGGGGAAGCGCCGCGCAGGCGCCGCGGGCATCGTCGGAGGGACCGTAGGGGGAGGATCCTTCCCACGCGCCGCACGTCGCGGCGTGGCCGCGACCCCGTCCGCGACCGCGCCTCGGAACAGCTGGTCTCGGTCCTGGGACGCGCTCGAAAGATGGTCCTCCTCGCAGGGGGAGCCGGTCCGCCGCCGGTCTCAGAGGCCGAATCGCGGCCAACGCGATCTCCAACCTGTCGACGCGCGCCCGAAAGGGTACGGGGCGGCCGGCGACACTACCCTGGGACCCGCCCCTTCTGGCCGACCGCCTTGCGTCCGGACGGCTTCGGTCCCCTCACGGCAGGGCGTCATGCCCAGAGGAGGGCCGTCCCCGAACCCTTCGCCCGCTGCCCTCCGGGGGCCCGAGGCGGTCAGCCCGAAGGGGAGCGGGCGCAGTGCCGCCCGCTCCCCTCCCTGGGCCCGCCTCCCGGTGCCTTCCCTCAGGCGTAGGGCGGGGGCCCTACGCGGCTGCCGGAGGGGCGGAACGGCCCGGTGAGGCCGCCTACATCGCGGGGGGCGATGCCGCGGGCGCCGTCGGGGCCGGCGCCGTCATCGGCGCCGGCTCCGGGTCGCTGCGGAATCGAAGGAGGATGAGCAGGCCGATGAGGAAGACGACGAACGCCCCGATGGCGAGGTACCACCCGAAGGCCGGGCCCCAAGAGAGACCGGAGGTCGAGCCGGAGAACGACGACCAGGGTCCCGTGCCGGTGTGCCCGGGCGAGTCGGCCCCGATCGCTCCCGGCAG
>JASHSA010000173.1 GCA_030037035.1 Thermoplasmata archaeon | reverse complement strand
CTCGAGGTGGTCGTCGTGGAGGTGGGCCCCCGGACGGCGGAGGACGAGCAGGTCGTCGCCGATCTCTCGCAGCGGGGCGCCGTCGACCTGCTCGCCGGTCGACGTGCCGAGACCCCAACGCTCGCCCACCGCACGGGCGACCGGGTCGACGGCGCTCAGGACGACGAGCGCGCGAGGGCGCCGCGCGGGAGCGGGGGGCTCGGCCGGCACCGGCAGGAGGCGGGGTTCGACGGGCAACGCCGAGGGGA
Source organism: Thermoplasmata archaeon (assembly GCA_030037035.1). Lineage (GTDB taxonomy): Archaea > Thermoplasmatota > Thermoplasmata > Lutacidiplasmatales > UBA184 > Lutacidiplasma. The sequence goes on along the minus strand of JASHSA010000173.1, from coordinate 13,812 downwards.
GCGCTAACGGTCGCCGGACCGCGCGGAGGGGCTCACGGCATCTCCTCGGTGGTGCTCAGCTCGCGATAGTAGCCTTGTTCGGACGGGACCGGGTGGACGTCCGGTTCCTGGACGCAGAAGACCCATCGGGTCTGGTAGCAGTCCGGGCACCGGGTGAACACCATCCCGACGACGGCGGCGAGGATCAGCACGACGCCGACCCACACGAAGAGGATCCCGTAGTCGATCCGGCCCCCCCGGCCCGCGAGCGGACCGAGCCCCAGGAAGACGAAGAGACCTCCCAGGAAGACCATCGGCAGGAAACGGGCGATCCGGTGCCACCCCCGCCACGGTCGGCGGTCCTCGTCGTACTCAGTCATCGACGCCCTCCCGTGCGGAGGCGCCGGGGCCCCCGGACCGCCGGACGGGGCCGCCGACGAGCGGGCGCCCCCGCGCCCCACCAGAGGATCCCGGGGCGGTCCCGCTCGACAGGCTCCCCGCGCTCCAGGTCCGGCTCACGGGCATCGGAAAGCCGACCCCCCAGATAGACCTTGAGGCGGGAGGAGCCACGACCCCGCTTCCCGTTTGTCAAGGAAAAGCGTGGGGAAAGGGTTCGACGCCCCCTCGAGCCGAGGGGGCGCCCGGTTCGGAGTGTTCTCGACCCGCTTAGACCTTCGCAGCGGCGATGGGGCACACCGGCAGCCCACTCGCCAGTCCGCACTGCGAGACGATCGCGCTGGTCACACCGATGCTCGCGTAGATCGGCATCAACGTGGAGTTGAACGCAGTCCCGTTCGCGTCGATGGACAGGTCCATCAGCCACGCCGCCGTCATGTCGAACGAGAACAGCACCTCAGACGAGGTCCCGTTTCCGGTGTCCGAGAAGTAGAAGTTCTGCGCGACCGGCGTCACACCATCAATCGAGATCGTGACCTCGTAGGTGGCGTTCAGGGTCGTGTTCGCGAAGAACACCGGGACGACGTACAGCAGGTCGCCCGGAGCGTATCCCGTCTGGTTCGGACTCCAGAGCGAGGAAGAGTTCTCGGACGTCGCGTTGAAGTTCGTCAGGTAGTCGGTGTTGTTGTTCATCTCAAAGTAGGTCGAACACGGGAGGTACTGACCGGCGTACGAGCCGTTCGCCTGAAGCTCGTTGAAGTACTGGAAGAGCGACGCGTTGTCGCACGAGCTGATCTTCCCGCCGCTCGGCAGGGTGTAGTACGAACCGTTCACCGCGCCGCCCGCCGTGTACGAGTTGTTCAGAGCAGGCCCATACCAGGTCGCGTTGAGCGCGCCGTTCTCGACCGCGTTCAGGCAGACCAGCGTGGTCCCGTTCGTCAGCGTGTAAGACTCGTTCGCGGCAGTCGCCGCCGTGCTGTTCGACTCCCAGACACCCGTGTGGTTACACGGACCCTGGACGAAGCCCTGAGCGGTATAGTTGAACGTCACGTTCAGGTTCGGCCCGCCCGTGGTGTTGTTCGCACCCAGCGCGCTCGCCTCCATGACCTGCGCGGACCCGAAACTTACCCCCGTGGGGGGAACGTTCAGGGTGCTCCCGCCGATCTGGCGGAACGGTACCCCAAGCGGCCCGTACACGAGGATGGCTGCGCCGAACCCGGCGAGCAACGCCGCCGTAGCCACGACGGCCCCCACGTACACCGCTCGGTGGCCCAGTCCACCCGAGCTCGCTCTCGATACTCCCCTTCGTCGATGACTCTCTCGACGCATTAGCCCACCTATGCTGCCCCATGACATGCCCCTATTAAAACCTTCAGAGGAAGGATACCACGTCTTCGAGCGGTAAGCAGAGACGGCCGTCCCTCCAAGAGCAGTCCACGGCCAGAGAGCCTCGGCCGACCAGCTCTGGGTCGACCGGGTCGGGGCGGGCAGGGACGGGCACCCTGCTGCGATCCCCCCGCGGACGCAAGCCTCGGCAGACGGTTCTCCGGACCGGCCCGAACGACGCCCTCGACTCCACTGCGCCCCCAGGGGGTTCCAGGACCGCGGCAGGCGGTGAGGCGGCGAGCCGAGTTCCGAGAAGGGTTATAGTCGGGGGTCGCTCTCGGAGCCGACAGGGCGTTCATGGCGCGGGCGGAGTCGGGCGCAGGGTACGATCACCACGACCGGCACCTCCACGTCCACCTGACCGATCCTCGGGCGACCTACTACGACCTGGTGACCGAGTTTCTCCAGGCCGCCGGGAAAGCCCCCGACTGGTTCTGGCGGCTGGTCGGGTCGTTCGGCACCCACGAATCGGAGAAGCTCGAGGAGATCATCTCGAGCGCGTTCGAGGCCGGGGCGTTCGTCGCGCACGACCACCCGGAGGACGTCGAGTTCGAGTGGGTGACCGAGGAGGAGTGCGAGCAGGAGCGCCAGCAGGCCGAGGAGCCCGGAGAGGAGGAATCTGCCGGGGAGCCGACCTCCTCAGGCCACCCCTCACGGCGGGCCGCCTCCTCGGACGACGGGTCGTCGCTCTAGGTCCCCCGAGTCCGTCGCGGCACCGTCCCTAAGGGTCGAGCCGCGCTCGCCGGCTCCCGGGGGACGAGCAAGCTCCTCCCGACAGCGATCCTAGGGGGAAGCACCCCCGGTCGCCCCGGTCCAGACTACTTCGCCCGGGGGAGAGAGTCGGAGACGACCGCGACGTCCCCGACGCCGAACGTCGAGACGAAGACCTGCTTCTGAACCGGGTCGAACGCGAGGCCGTACGGCCCGCTCCCGACCGACAGGGCGGCGATCACGTGGCCGGTGACCATCGAGATCACCGTGACGTTGGTCGAGTCGTAGTCGGCGACGAACAGCTCGTGCAGGCCGGTGTCGTAGACGAGGCCGGCCGGCTCGCCCCCGATGACGAACGTGTCGACGACCTTGTCCTCGAAGTCGGAGATCTCGCTGACGTTGCCGGAGCCCCAGTTCGCGACCATCACCGCGTGGTAGCCGGGGACGTAGTCGACGAACGACGGCTCGGTCCCGACGCGGACGTTGGCGAGGACCTGGTCGGTGCGGACCGAGACGATGCTGACGTTGGAGGATCCGCTGTTCGCCACGAAGACGTCGCCGGTCGACGGGTCGAACGTCAGGCCCTGAGGGTCGAGCCCGACGTGGATCGTGGCGAGCACGTCGCCGGTCGAGGTCGACAGCACTGCCAGCTCGTTCGCCGAGCTCTCCGAGACGAGCAGAACGTGCTTCCCTGGGTCGTAGGCAAGGCCCGACGGTCCGAGCCCGACCGAGAGCGTCTGCACGACCTTGTCGGTCTTGTCGGAGATGACGCTGATCGTGGAGGAGCCGAGGTTCGCGACGTACACCTCGCTGCGCGAAGGGACGTAGAGCGCGGCCGTCGGGTTGATCCCGACCGGCACCGTGGCGACCAGCGCGTCGGTCTTCGCGGAGATGACGCTCACGTTGTTGGAGCCGCCGTCGGTGACGAAGACCTCCCGCGCCGCCGCGTCATAGACGTCCCCCTCAGGGTTGAGCCCGACCGGGACCGACGCGACCAGCGCCGGGGTCGTGTCGGCGATCTCGGTGATGACCGTGGAGCCGAAGTCGGCGACCGCGACCTCGTGCGTCGTGCTGACGTAGGCGAGACCGAGCGGTTCGGCGCCCGCCGGCACGGTCGCGATCAAGGCGCCCGTGCTCGCCGAGAGGACGGCGAGGCTGTTGGTGGACGGGATCGAGACGAACATCTCCCGCTGGTGGTCGTCGAAGACGATCTGGTCCGGGGCGGCGGGAACGGCGACGGTGGCGACCAGCGCTCCGGTCCGCGCGTCCAGGATGCTGACGTTCGACGAGCCGGCGTTGGCGACGTAGACGTCGCGGGTCATCGGGTCGTAGGCAATCCCGGCCGGCGACTGACCCACCGGGAGCGTGCGCACGACCTTGCCGCTGACCGTCGCGACGACCGAGACGTCGTCGGAGCCGGAGTTCGCGACGAACATCTGCTTCCGTGCCTGGACGTAGGCGATCCCCGCCGGGGTCGCCCCGACCGGGTCGGTCGCGACGACCGCCGCCTTGCTGACCGAGATGACGCTCAGCTCGTTCGAACCCGAGTCCGCCACGTAGACCTTCTTCGTGACCGTGCTGACCGCGAGGGCGTACGGGCCGGAGCCGACGGCGACCGTGGCGACGACCGCGTCCGTGTGGACGGAGATCACGCTCACGTTGTCGGAGTAGTAGTTCGCGACGAAGACCTCGCCGGCGGTCGGGTCGTAAGCGAGCGCGTCCGGGCCCGAGCCGACCGGGATGACCGTCACGACGTTGCCGGCCTTCGCGCCGACCACGGTCACGTTGTTCGACCCCTGGTCTGCCACGAACAGCTCGTCGACGCTCTGGGCGAAGACGACACTGGAGGGGCTCGTCCCGACGCCGATGGAGAAGCCGACGACGCTGCTCCAGACCTCCGCCGGTCCGGGCGGCGGCGACGAGCCGGTACCCTGGCCGAGTCCTCCGGGGAGCTCGGCTCCGGAGGGAGGGGCCAGCCGACTGAGGCCGAGACCACCCGCGCAGAGCACAGTCAGGGCCAGCGCGACGGTGATCGCCGCCCGCACCGCGGGGGGTGATTCATCCATCTCAGTGTACCGTCGCCGGCATGCCCTTCGCTGCTCTTAAGGCTGAAGAGTCGGGCCCGCGAGGGCGCGCCACGACTACCGCCGAGGGCTCCGGGCGACCGTCCGGTCGTGAGAACGGCGGGCGGGAGGAGGACGCAGGAGCCGGGCGGGGCGGGAAACGCAAGCCCCAGGGCGTTGGAGGCCCGCTGGACAGGTATATAGCCTCCTGTCCATCGTGGGTAGGTGTCGCACGCGGGGTGTGACAGGGGAGAGACGCCGTCGTGAAGCTTGCGACGTACGTCGCGCGCCGCATCGCCCTGTTCTTCCCGACGATCATCGGGGTGATGACGATCACCTTCGTGCTCCTCGCCGCGCTACCGGTACAGGACCAGCTGATCGCCCGGTTCGGGTTCCCGCCCCGGCAGGACCCGTGCGGCTACGCGAAGTCCTGCCCCTGCTCGGTGCTGGACCGCAATCCGAAGCTGACCGGCACCTGCAACAACCCCTTGTTCACTCGTCTGACCAACAAGCTGCATCTCAATCGTCCGTACGAGGTCCAATGGGCCTTCTACATGGAAAATACGTTCACGTTCCAATGGGGGACGGTCTCCAACAATAGCGAGGTCGCCCAGACCTACGCGTTCTCGAAGGGCGAGCCGGTCTCGAAGTTCCTCGGGCAGATGATGCCCTACACGCTCGAGCTCGCGATCCTCTCCCTCGCGATCATCCTCCTGGTCGCCATTCCGCTCGGGAACCTCTCCGCCGTCAATCGCAACCGCCCGATCGACCAGGCCTCCCGCGTCGTTTCCTTCTCAGGGTTCGCCATTCCGCCGTTCTTATTGGGGTCGCTCGTCGTCTTCGGCGCGTTCTATCTCTTACTTCCTCATACCGGCTATCTTGTGACGAGCCCATGGTGTCCGACCGGAGAGCCGCTCCAGAACGAGATCTGGAAGTCGTGGCCGTCCGCGGGTTGCTACGGCAACAACGTGGAGGTCGCGACGCTGTGCCCGTCCTGGCTCTCCGGCTGCCTGCTCAGTCATCCCACAGGATTCCCGACCGTCGACGCCGTTCTCCACGGGTATTACTGGGTGGCGGCGGACACCTTGCTTCGGATGATCCTTCCCGCCCTCGTGATCGCCTACGGCGCGATCGCGGGACTCCTGCGGTTCGTCCGCAACAGCATGCTCGAGGTGATGAACCTCGACTACGTCCGCACCGCTCGCGCGAAAGGGGTCCCCGAACGCGAGGTCGTCAATCGTCACGCAGGACGCAACTCGCTCAACGTGACGGTGACGGTCCTGGGGCTCACGTTCGCGTTCTTCCTCGGGGGCTTCCCGGTGATCGAGGACGTCTTCCAGCTGGAGGGGATCGGTCGCGCCCTCGCGCTCGCGGTGATCCCGGGCTACTTCGACTTCGGCGTGATCTTCGGTTCCACCATCCTGTTCACCTATCTCGTGGTCGCCGCGAACATCATCGTCGACGTCCTGTACGCCTACCTCGACCCGAGGGTCCGACTGGGGTAGGCGATGGTCGACGACTCGGACGTGGGCGCCCCGACCGCGACGGCGCCGGTGCGTCGCGGTCGCCGCCCGAGCCCGCGGATCGCCCAGATGAAGCGGACGTGGTACTTCCTGCGTCGCAACACGCTCGCGATGATCGGCCTGTCGGTGCTGGTCATCATCGCGCTGGTCGCCATGTACGCCGCGACGACACCGATCAGCTGGCTCGCGATGCCGTTCTACTGCGCCGCGAACTACGGCCCGGACCAGACCACGAGCGGCTGGTACAACTCGAGCACGCACACGGACGGACCGTTCAACGCGACGAGCGTCGCCAGCTGCCACTACATCTGCACGTACGAGGTCGTTCCCCCGCCGAACGCCGCCCACTTCTGCGGCGGCTTATGGTACAAGACCCCGTTCATCCTCTCCGGCCATAACGCCTCGACCGACTGCGAGCAGGCGACGTACGCGACGTGCGTCTCGTATCCCGCGGTGATCGCCCCGACCGTGAATCTCGCGACCCTGAACGCCGGGCCGATGCCGCTCGGCTCGCTCGCCACCCAGATCGACTCGACCGGGGCGTTCTTCAACCTCTACAACGGGATGTTACGGGGCGCCGACTGGTCGCTCATCATCTCCGTCTCGATCGTGGGCATCGGGGCGAGCCTCGGGCTCCTCGTCGGCGCGACCGCCGGGTTCCTCGGCGGGGCGGTCGACGACGCGCTGATGCGTTTGGTCGACATCTTCCTCTCGATCCCGGTCCTGCTGTTCGTGATCGTCCTGATCGCGGTGATCACGACGACGATCCATGCGGTCGCGATCCCCGGCTTCACGATCCTGGGACACCACTTCAACCAGTACATCCTCGTCGACTCGACGTGGACCCCGCTGTTCACGCTCATCCTCGGTTTTGCTGCGGTCTGGTGGCCGTTCTACGCTCGTCTGATCCGGGGCCAGGTCCTGGTCGTCCGCGAGCAGAAGTACGTCGAGGCGGCCCGCGCGAGCGGCGCCGGCAAGGCGAGGATCCTGTTCAACCATATCATTCCGAACAGCGTCTATCCGATGTTCATCCAGTTCTCCCTCGACGTCGGGACGATCCCGCTGCTGATCGGAGGGCTCGTCTACCTCGGTTTCATCAACCTCTTCCCGTCGGCGTACTTCCCCGAGTGGGGCGCGATCTCGGCGACCAGCGTCCTCGACATCCAGTCGATGCTGGAGAGCTGCCAGGTCCAGTGCGTCGTGCCGTGGTGGCAGCTGTTCTTCCCGGGCCTCGCGCTGTTCCTCTACGCGGTGAGCGTCAACCTCCTCTCGGACGGTCTGCGCGACGCGCTCGACCCGAGGCTGCGGCGTTAGGGGAGCGACGATGGCGACCCCCCCCTCGGACGCGCGCGCGCCCCGGCCGGTCTCCGGCCACCGCCCGATGCTCTCCCGACGCTCCTCGCGGGCGGCGCCGCCGCCGCGGCGCAGCGCCGCTCCCCCGACGGAGCGCACCTCGCCCCCCACGACCGGATCCTCGCGCGGCGGGCGGCCGATCGTCCTGGACGTCCAGAACCTGAAGACCTACTTCTTCACCTACGACGGGATCGTCCGCGCGCTCGACGGCGTGAACCTCTCCGTCCGACGCGGCGAGACGACCGGGCTCGTCGGCGAGACCGGCTGCGGCAAGAGCGTCACGGCGTTCTCGATCGACCGCCTGGTCGGCGAGCCCGGCCGGGTCATCTCGGGCAAGATCCTCTTCCGGGGGGCGAACCTCCTCTGGGGCCTCGAGCGCGAGGCGAAGTTCCGCCGCGTCCGGGGCTCGAACCGCGTGAAGGTCCTGCGGTCGTTCCGGCGCATCAAGGCCGCCAACGACCGCATGGCGGCGGTCCGCGGACGCGGGATCTCGATGATCTTCCAGGAGCCGTCGCAGGCGATGAACCCGGTCTTCTCCATCGCCGACCAGCTCGGCGAGACGCTGCTCCTGCACCAGGGGATCGAGATCGTCGACGGCCTGCTCAAGGCCGACCGGGGCGCGATCTTCGACCAGGTCGGCGAGCTGCCGGACTCCTCCGCCACCGCGGGGGCGACCGACGTCTCGGGACCGGTCGGCCGCCTCGTCCACGTCGCGGCGACCGGCACCCAGGAGGAGCTGCGGGCCGCGGCCGACGAGTTCGGCGCGTCGCTCGGCGCCCCGGCGATCGGGACCGAGCTGTACTACCTCCTGCGCAACGTCGGCGAGCGCGCGCCGCGGCTGCGGGGGCGGATCGACCGCTCGCTCGCCCGGCTCCACCTCTCCCGGGGCCAGCGGACCTACCTGCGCCACCGCCGCCGCCTGATGCAGCTGCAGAACCGGCTCAACGACGTCTACATCAAGGAGATGTCGAGCGGGCGGTCGCTGTCGTTCCAGCGGCGGGTGCTGCGGACGCGCATGCGCCTCGAGGTGCTCAAGCGGTTCTACTTCCGCTTCTTCGGCATCGGGCGCCGGGTCAGCAAGCCGCTGAAGACCGAGACGTTCTGGCGCTCGGTCCAGCTGCTCGAGGGGGTGCGCATCGCGAACCCCGCCCAGATCGCGAAGAGCTTCCCCCACGAGCTCTCCGGCGGGATGCTGCAGCGTGTGATGATCGCGATGGCGCTCTGCGCCGACCCCGAGGTGCTGCTCGCCGACGAGCCGACGACGGCGCTGGACGTGACGATCCAGGCGCAGATCCTCGAGCTGATGAACCAGTTGCGCGAACGCGTCGGCACCGCGATCGTGCTGATCACCCACGACCTCGGCGTCGTCGCCGAGGTCTGCGACCGGGTGAACGTGATGTACGCCGGCCTGATCGTCGAGACCGCGCCGGTCTCCGAGCTGTTCCGGCGGCCGCTGCATCCGTACACCCAGGGCCTGCTCGCGTCGATCCCGCGGATGGACCGGCCCGACAAGGAGCTCGCGTCGATCCCGGGCTCGGTGCCGAACCTGATCACGCCGCCGCCCGGCTGCCGGTTCCACCCCCGCTGCCCGTACGCGATGCCGATCTGCAAGGAGAAGCGTCCCCAGCTGCTCAGCCAGGGCGAGGAGCACGGCGTCGCCTGCTTCCTCTACGAGGACGTCGACCGCCCCCACGCCGAGGCAACGGTCCCCCTCGCGACCGTCTCCGCGCCGGTCCGGGCCGGGGCGGCGTAGCCTGCCCACCGCGACTCGGATCCCTCGGGCCGTACCCTCGGCACGCTCCGCTCCGTCGGGCCGCGCCGACCCCGAACGGCGCCCGTCGCCGCGTCAGCGCCCCGCCTTCGGCCGAAGCGTGGGTCCTGGCGTTCCACCTTGCCGCCGGCCGAGCTGCGACGGCGCGCCCCGGGAGGTCGTGACGGCCCGCGCGGCGGCCGAGCGCCGGATGCCGGGCCCGACGGCCCTCTCAGCCTGGTCCGTTAGGAAAAGGAGGGAAAAGGTTCCGCCGGCCCCCGAAGGGGCCGGCGAGGGCTTCGTCGAGCTAGCCCGATCGTCTACGCAAGGGCGCGCGATCGCGGAGCGACCGCCGCCTCAACGTGCACCGGCTGTAGGCTCGACAGCGGGGCCAGGACGACCGTGTTGTGCGCCGACGCCACGAACGTCAGCGAGACCGACGCGTTCGATCCCGAGATCGTGAACGACCCCGTGATCTTCGCGAAGTGCTTCGCCGTCACCGTGTAGTCGTACGTCCCGTTCGCGAGTCCGGTCCAGACGACGGAGGTGTTCGTGTCCTCCTTCATCGAGCTCGGCTTCGGAGCGAGCAGTCCGGTCCCCTTGACCAGCTTCAGCGAGAGCTTCCAGGCCGTCCCGTTCGGGATCCCCGATGGGGTGAACTTCGCGCTGTACCCGTGGTACGGCGAGAAGACCACCTTCACCGTCTGTCCCTTCGGGGCCGTCACGGTGAACGTGCCGCCCGAGTTCGACGTGAACCCCGGGAATGGCGTGATCGGGGACGTCGAGTTCGTCGGTACCTGTCCCGCCGTGAAGGCGTACGTTCCGTTGCCGAGCCGCAGGGTCAGCGACGACTTCGTGCCGTTGGCGCTGAAGCCGCCCGCCGACACCGCCCAGGCCGTCCCCTTCGGCAGACCCTTCTCGGTGAACTTCACGGTCGACCCGATGGAGATGAACTTGACCTTCTCCGTCAGGGTCTTGCCCGCGGTCACCGTGATCGAGTGGTCCTTCGCCGTGCCGAGGTAGTAGCCCAGGACCGGGCTCAGCGAGAACGTGTACGTGCCCGGCTCGAGGTTGAGCGTCGCGCTGGTCGTGTAGCTGTTGACCAGGCTCGTGCCAACGTGGACGCCCCACTCCGTGCCCTTCGGTAGGCCCGTCTCCTTGAAGGTGACGGTCCCTTCCTGGGTAACGTACTTGTTCTGGAAGAACACGCCGACGTCACCGAGACCGACCATCACGTTCGTGTTCACGGACTCCGTGTTGATCCACGGAGCTGCGCTGAAGATCCCGTTCTGACCCTCGAACCACACGTCCTCAGACAGGTAGTTGAAGATCGTCTGCGTCAAGTCGTACAGCAGGATCCTCTGCGTTCCGGGAAGCAGCGGCGCCGAGACGTTCAGGCCCGCCCCCGTGTCGACATCGTAGGCGACGCCCTGGCAGTCCGTCGGGATCGCGGAGGCGTTCGCCTGCGCGGCCCAGAACTGGAGGTTCGCGAACGTGTCGGCCGAGTGGCCCGTAAAGCCGGCCTCCGTGCAGGTCTTGAACTGCGGGAGGTTGAGCGTCTCCGAGACGGCGGCCGGGCCCGTGTAGGTCCCGTCCGGCTCCTCGTACGCCGCGACGTAGTCAGTCGGGTCCGGATAGTCGGGCAGCCAGCCGTAGTTGAACACCGCGCACGGGTCCGCCAGCGGCGCCGCCTCGGCGCAGTCGACCAGGAGGGTCGACCCCGTCAGGTCGTAGCTCTGTGGCTGGACCGTGCCGTTCGTGACGACCTCGATCTCGCCGATCCAGTCGCTGATCGCCGCGTCCAGGCTCGGGTCGCCCGTCACACCCTCAATCGTGAAGATGCACGGGCTCGACTTCGAGCACTTGGCGATCTGCTTGTCGTAGAGCGGGGACGCCGGGTTCTTCGCCTGGCCGTACCACCACGCCGCGCTGCCCTTCACGCTCGGGTTCGTCTGCACGTTCCCGCCGTTGAAGAGATACGGCCACTCCACGGTGTACGTGTTCGTACAGCCGTTGGTGGTCGTCGGGGCGTAGTAGCAGCCCATCTGTTGCGGGATCGGGCCGCCCGTCTCAAAGCCGAACTGGATACCGTCCGTCGTCCAGATCGTGTTCTCGATCGTGGAGAACGGATACGACATCGTCATCAACTGGCGGGCCGCCTCGTAGCCGAAGAAGTCGTCCGGGATGTTGTTGTGCCCGGAGAGGCCCGACGAGTTGAAGAGACCGCCGTCGAACGTGTCCACGTAGTTGAACTGGAACAGCGCCAGCGAGGAAGCCTCAAAGATGTTCAGCTTCCCTTCGGCCTGCAGCGAGAGCAGGGTCGCGGTGTGCGCGACCTCGATCTCACAGAAGTCCGCCGTTCCCGCCTCGCACGCCGAGATGCCGTTCGTATCGGTCGTGCTGTAGAACGTGTTCACTTCGGGGATGTAGGCACACGCTGCCGAGCTGTACGAGGTCAAGCAGCTGGACGGGTCCGCGGCCGGGTCACAGTAGCCGACATACTGCGCGAAGTCGGCAGGGTTACCGCCGCACGCGCTCGGCTGCTCGTATCCCGGGCTCGCCCGGAGCCCGTAGCCCGTCGCGAGGTCGATCGAGCCCCAGTAGGGTCCCGAGCCGACCATCGTGTCGTTGACCGTGGGCTGGATCGACGGCGTGTTGTACGACAGGTTCTCGAACGCGTCCCAGCTGTACTGTCCCGTTCCCGGCTCGCCCGGGGTGTTGCTCCCCTGCGCCACCGAGGCGAGATAGGCTTGGAAGCCCGAGTCCTGGGTCGACTTCGCGTTGCCGGGGAGCAGGCAGGAGCCGTCCCCGTTCGCCGCGTGCGTGCCGGACCAGCCGGGGACGCCCGCGCCGACGTAGCTGAACCAGCCGCACGGCTCGGCGCTCGCGCCGAGGTTGTCGGCGACGAACTCGAGGAACTGCGGCCACGACTCGCCTCCGCTCCCGCTCGCGACGAACGTGATGCAGCCGTTACCGTGCACCCCGTCCTCCATCGTCGCGGTACAGAAGTTCGAGTCGTTGATCAGCATCGACGACATCACGTCGTACGGCGTGTTGTTGTACGGGAAGTGCATCCCCCCGTCCCACTTCGGGTTCCCGATGGGCAGGAGCGCCTGGCCGATGATCCATCCCGGCTGGTAGGCGAAGCCCGGAAGGTCCATGAACGCCAGCGTTCGCGCGATCGAGAACATCACGTCGTCCGGGTAGACCTGCCAGGAGGCGCCCGTGCTCGGGTCGTAGTAGTGCGCCGCGGGGTCGATGACGAACGTCCAGTAGACGGGCTGGCCGGCGACCTCACCGATGAGGTCGTTGCCGTAGTCCGTCGTGCACTGGGGCGTCCCCGGAACGCAGGTCGCGAGCGTCGGGACGAACGTCGACGTCGAGGTCCCGTTGTAGTTCACGAGCGTTTCGTAGACGTTGAAAATCGGTTCGTAGTCGACCGTGTAGTAGGCGACCGACGGATCGACCGTGGTCGCAGCACCCGTGGCCTCATAGTCGTCGATGATGCCCGGGTGGGGGCTCACCGGCACGCTTGCCGGAGCCACCGCCGTTTGCGTGTTCGCCGACGCCGCTACCCCGGTGTTCGCGCTCGAGCTCGGGGCCGCTGCCGCGGCCGGCGAGACCGCAGACATTGCGGCCTGCGCTGCCACTGGCAGCCCCACGCTCAAGACGAGCACCAGGGTGGCGGCGATCACTAGAGTCCGCTTTCCACTCAGACTATTCGCTTTCAATTCCGACCCTCCCACCACTCTGGGTCAACGGCGCCAAATGGTTACCCCTATAAGAACCTTGACCGGTTCGAAGTTTCCGTCCTTGTACGACGGTTTTATCTCGTAAAAACGACCGCAACCTGGCCCGCGGAGCGGCCGGTTCGGCCCGCACCCCGTCCTCCGCCTTCGCACGGCAAGGGTGAGCACGGGGCCTGACCCAATCCGGCATGCCCCAGGCTAGCAGCGCCGCACGGCAGGACGGCCGGGGGCGTGAGGGGCTCCGGACCAGTGCCACGCGTACCGGGCGCTGCCGGCAGAGCCGTTCGCGCCGCTCAGCCCGCGGTGGGGATAAGTGTCGGGGAGGTCACCGAGAGCGACGGCCGGCGGAGCGGCTCGGCGCGGCCGGCGTCGAGACCTGCAGTGCCCGATCCGGTCGCTCGGGGAGGCATCCACGGGGAGCGCCCCGAGCACGCCCGGCGGGTCGGCCGGCCCCACCCCGCCGCACCCGGGACGGAGGCGAGGAACACCGCGGGGGCCCGCACCGTCGCTCGCGGACGTCCGGGCGGAGGAGGGCGTGGGGGAGGCGGTGGCCTGGCACGGTGACGCCCAGGAGGTTCTGCGTCCCGTGCAGAGCCGTGACGCCGATCGGGGAGGCTGCGATCGCCCGGCCGCGCTCGACGCGGAGGTACAGGGGAATCGCGAGAGGGGCTCGGTAGCGCCCGAAGAGAGGAGTGCTCCCGGCGGGTGTTCCACCTCTTAGGGGGGAATACCTATAAGTGCGTCCGAACCGTGGGGGTAGGCGATGAAGCCCCGTGAGCGGCCGGAGATCGCTGAGAAGAGACGCCGGCTCGAGGATCCCGACGTTCGGCGCTGGTACGAGAACCTCCGTCGGGGGTCGGTCATCACGGCGACCAACGACCTACGGAGCCTGTTCGCGTTCT
>JASHSA010000172.1 GCA_030037035.1 Thermoplasmata archaeon | reverse complement strand
GGTGATCACGGCGGTCCTCGCGACCGGCGCCTTCTTCTGGTTCAGCTACCACCCGTAGAGTTCGTGCCGGCCGCCTCGGGCCAGCGGTAGAGGTAGACGTCGGTCGCCCGGTCGTGGACCGTGGCCGTCCATCCTGGGACCGGGTGGCAGTGGCTGACGACACGCGCCCCCGGGCGGAGCTCGGCCTCGAACCTCGGCCGGAGCCGCTCCATCGCGCCCGGCCACAGGAACGTCGCGACGACCGTCGCGTCGCCGAACGTTAGGTCGAACAGGTTCCCCCACTTCAGCTGAACGCGCTCCGGCTCCGCGGAGAGCCCCCTTCGGGCCCGGAGGATGAGGTAGCGGAGCGGCTCGACCTCGACGCCGAGGGTCTGGGCCCGGTAGATCCGGGCGGCGCGGAAGATCAGCGCCCCGGTGCCGGCGCCCAGGTCGTAGACGGTGTCGCGGGGCGACACCTCCGCGAGACGGAGCATCGCGAGCGCGGCGGCGCGAGGGGTCGGCTGATAGCCGGCGCCGAAGAGGAACGACGCGAAGACGAAGTAGGCGAGCGCCCCGGCGACGACGGCGAGGGCGACCCCGACCAGGTACGGGTCGTACACCGTCGGCCCCTACCGTCGGGATCGAGGGAGGAGCCGTTCGGCGGCGGAGCGGGGGTCGAGCTCGCGGGCGACGACGCGGTCGACCAGGTGGCGGAGCGACGGTTCGGCTTCGAGCCGGGCGGCGATCTCGGCGGCGACGAGGTCCCGGACGCGGCCGACGATCTCCTGCTCCAGGCGACGTCGCTGCTCGGCGAGGTGGCCGGGCGCCTCGGCGACGAACCGCTCGTGCGCTTCCACGGCCTTCCAGAGCTCCGGGATCCCGCTCGGGACGACCGTCGACGTCCGCACGATCCTCGACCGCCAGCCGTCCGGGGCCGGTCCCAGGGAGGCGAGCTCGGCGAGGTCGCGTTCCGCCGTCTCCGCCCCCGGCAGGTCGGACTTGTTGACGCAGAAGACGTCGGCGATCTCGAAGAGCCCGGCCTTGAGCGTCTGGACCTCGTCGCCGAGATGCGGAACGAGAACGACGATCCGCGTCGAAGCGACGTCCCGGATCGCGACGTCGACCTGGCCGCTCCCGACCGTCTCGACCAGGACCACGTCGAAACCGGCCGCCTCGAGCAGTCGGGCGACGTCCCGGGTCGATGCGGCGATCCCGCCGGCGGCGCCGCGGCTCGCCATCGACCGGAAGAAGACCCCGGGGTCGCCCGGTCGGCGCTCGAGGCGGATCCGGTCGCCGAGCACGGAGCCCCCGGAGAACGGGCTGGTCGGGTCGACGGCGACCACCCCGACCGTCTTGCCCTGGGCCCGGAGATGGGCGACCAGGAGGTTGATGAGGCTCGACTTTCCGACGCCGAGGGGCCCGGTGAGCCCCACGATCGGGATCTTGCCGGTCCGACGGAAGACGGCGCGCAGCAGCGCGTCCGACGCCGGGTCCCCGGACTCGACCGCGGTGATCGCCTTGGCGAGCGCGCGCCGGTCCCCGGCCGCGATCGCCCGGGCGGGGTCCGGGGTGCCCGCCCGACTCATGCCACGCCGCGGGCGAGCTGCTGGGCGGTCCGCACGATCTCGGCGAGCGATGCCCCCGGCCCGAAGATCGCCCGGACGCCGAGCCGTCTCAGTCGGCGAGCGTCCTCGTCCGGGATGATCCCGCCGGCAAAGACCGGGATCCGGCCGCCGCCCTCCTTCTTCAGGAGCCGCACGATGCGCGGCAGGAGCGCCATGTGCGCCCCGGAGAGGATCGAGAGGCCGACGAGGTCGACGTCCTCCTCGACGGCCGCACGCACGATCTCCTCGGGGGTCTGCCGGAGCCCGGCATAGATGACCTCCATCCCCGAGTCGCGCAGCGCGCGCGCGACGATCTTCGCGCCTCGGTCGTGGCCGTCCAGGCCGGGCTTCGCGATCAGGACGCGCACGGGCGATTTCCGGCCCTTCGCGGACATCCCGTACCCCCTGACGCCATCGACGAGGGGCCGAGAGAAAAGCTTTCGGTGCAGGCGTCGGCTCGAGGGGCTCCGGACCGTCCCACCGGGCGCGGCGGACCGCGACGGGCGAAGAGCGCAAAGCCCGCTTGCTCTCCCGGTGTTCCGGGGTGGGTGCCATGGCGGACTCGAGGCTCGGGCTCGCCTCGTCGACGGGGGTCGACTCGCGCCTGCTCTCCCGGACCCCGCTCGAGCTGGTCGTCGTCGGGCTCTTCGCCCTCGGGATCTGGACCGAGATGGACATCGTCGGAGCCCCGATCCGCCACCCGAGAGGGGCGTACAACGACTTCTGGTATCTCGGACTGGTCGGCCTTCTGGTCGTGCTCGGCGTCGCCTATCGGTCGGTCGCCCTGCCGTTCGGCGTGTGGCTCCTCTCGACGATCGGCGGCGAGGACGCGCTCTACTTCTATCTGCAGCTCCGGACGCCGCCGAAGCGGCTGCCATGGTTGGACGGACACCTTCTTCTCTGGCAGCCGCCGACCAACGTGAGCGTCACCGCCGGCCTGGCCGCCGGCGTGGTGGCGCTCGTCGCGCTGGTCCTGCTGGAGCGGGAGCTCGTCGTGAGATGGCGCAACGCCGTCGGCCGACGCGCCTCGCCCGGCGGCTAGCCCGGCGGTTCTCCGGCGAGGGTCTCCTCAGACCGCGGAGAACAGGTCGAGGAGCAGGTTGCCCGCAAGGAACCCGACGACCGTACCGGCGAGCATCAGCACGAGGAACGGCAGCTGCGGGCTCACCCAGACCCGCCGAACGCCCTGGGCGCGCAGCCGCTCGGCGACCTCGGTGCGACGACGGACGTCCTCCTCGGAGGTGTCGGCGTCGTGCTCGAGCGTGTCCTCGCCGAGGTCCCGGTCCCGGACCCAGACGAACCGGTGCGGCAGGTCGTCGACGTCCATCGTGTACATCGTGAACCCTCGCGCCGGCGTGAACTCTCCCCGCGTGACGTTCCGGAGCGCGATCGCTACCGGGACCGCGATCGACAAGAGGGCAGCGTTCGTCAGGACCGTCACGGCGAACGGGAGCACGCGCATCAGCGGCGCCTCGACCGCCGGCGCGAGGAGGAGCGGGGTGGCGAAGACCGGCACGAGGACCCCGACGACGATCAGCGCCTTCGCGTCGGCTCCCCCGTAGAGGACGCCGAGCTCGAACAGGACGCGGGCGAGGAGGACGCTCGCGAGGGCGGCGATCACGCCGACCGGCACCGCCGCGGCACCGATCCCCCAGCGGTCGGCGGCGACGACGACGACGACGATGACCGCGGCGTAGGCGGCGAGCTCGATGGCGACCGCCTTGCCGGCGTGACGCTCGCCGAGGGCGTCGTCCCACGGCAGGAGGTGCTCGAGCGCGAAGGCGCCGACGACGACCCAGAGGACGAGCGGAAGGGTGCCCGCCCCGACGTACCCGACCGCGCCGAGGGTCACGCCGATGCCCCCGAGGAGCTGCCAGAGACGGTCGGAGACCTCGCGGCTCTCGAGGTCGCGTACCGCCGCGTAGGCGAAGCCCGCGACGAGCACGACCGAGCTCGTGTCGCCAAGGACGCTGGCGAGGCCGCTCACCGACGCGAATTCCTCCGAACGCGAGTCGGGGTGGACCTCTTAAAAGGGCGCGGCGACGGGCCGAGGACGCAGGGCACCTCGCCTCCCTTCGCCGCCTCGGCCGCGCGGGGCTCGCCGAAATCCGTCGCAAACGCTTTTAAATCCCCCCGACTCGCGCGGCTCCGCCTCTCCGTCAGCATGGTCGAGTACAAGCTCGTCATCTCCGAGCGCGAGAAGTCCCTCGCGCGCACCGTCGCCGACCCGCAGTCGGCCGGCTTCCTCGGCAAGCGCATCGGCGAGACCGTCGGAGGCGAGCTGCTCGGGGCGAGCGGCTACACGTTCCGCATCACGGGCGGGACCGACAAGAGCGGCTTCCCGATGCGCTCGGACCTCCCCGGGGCCCGCCAGATGCGGCTCTACGTCGGGGACGGGTTCGGCTTCCACGCCCCGCGCCGAGGGATGCGCAAGCGACGAACGTACCGCGGCAACACCATCAGCGAGGAGACGGTCCAGATCAACCTCGTCGTCGACCAGAGGGGACCGAAGCCGCTCGCGGAGCTGTTCGCCGCGTCATGAAGGTCCCCCGGCAGCCCGAGGTCAGCATCGGCCTGGTCGGCCACGTTGACCACGGGAAGACGACCCTCACCCAAGCGCTCACCGGCGAGTGGACCGACCGCCACTCCGAGGAGCTGAAGCGCGGGATCTCGATCAAGCTCGGCTACGCCGACGCGGCGTTCTACCTCTGTCCCAAGTGCCCGAAGCCGACCGGCTACTCGGTGACCCCCGTCTGCCCGTCGTGCGGGGGGGAGGCGAAGTTCCTTCGCGCCGTGTCGTTCGTCGACGCGCCCGGGCACGAGACGCTGATGGAGACGATGCTCTCCGGTGCGGCGATCATGGACGGGGCGCTCCTCCTCGTCGCCGCGAACGAGCACGTCCCGCAGCCGCAGACCCGCGAGCACCTCTACGCGCTCGACATCATCGGCGTCCGCAAGGTCGTCGTCGTCCAGAACAAGGTCGACCTCGTCACCCCGGAGGAGGCGGTCGCGAACCAGCAGGAGATCGTGGAGTTCCTGCACGGCTCGCCGATCGCCGACGCGCCGATCGTCCCGATCAGCGCGAACCACAAGGCCGGCCTCGACAGCCTGATCGGCGCGATCGAGGAGACGATCCCGACCCCGAAGCGGGATGCCTCCAAGCCGCCGCTGATGTACGTCGCGCGCTCGTTCGACGTCAACCGCCCCGGCACCCGCCCCGCCGACCTCCGCGGCGGCGTCCTCGGCGGTTCGCTGCTCCAGGGTCGCCTCGTCCACGGCGAGGAGATCGAGATCCGGCCCGGGGTCGCGGGGGCCGCCAACGGTCGCGGCGAGGCGCTGACGACCAAGATCACGTCGATCGTCTCGGGCGGCGAGTCGCGCGACGAGCTCCGGCCCGGCGGACTGGCCGCGATCGGGACGAGCCTCGACCCTTCGCTCACGAAGGGCGACGGGCTGACCGGGCGGCTGATCGGGACCGCGGGAACGCTTCCGGCCGTCAGTCAGAAGATCCGCCTCAAGGCGACGCTCCTCGACCGGGTCCTGGGGAGCCAGCGGGAGATCAAGGTCGAGAAGATCCGCACGAGCGAACTGCTCGCCGTCACCGTCGGCACGACGATCGCACCGGGGAAGGTCACGAGCGCGCGGGGCGACGACGTCGAGCTGGCGCTCGCGCGGCCGGTGACGGTCTTTCCCGGCACGCGCGTCGCGATCTCGCGCAAGCTCAACGCCTGGCGCCTCATCGGCTTCGGGATCGTGGAGGCCCCCGGGAAATGAGGCCGGACCTGATGGAGGTCGTCCGCTGCCCGCTCTGCCGCGGCGAGCTCGCGCTCACCGTCCGGTCCCGCGACGGCGAGGAGATCGTCAGCGGCACGCTCGCGTGCCCCCGGTGCCACGTCGACTACCCGATCGACGACGGGATCCCGGACCTGCTCCCTCCGGACGAGCGGACCTGAGCCGGCGGCCTGCCGCGCGGCACGTGGGCTGACGGAGCTCACGCCGGCGGAGAGCTCTCGGAGGCCACGAAGGCGCGTGCGGTCGCGGGCCCGAAGCCGCTCCTGCCGTTCTCGACGCCGACGAGCGCCACGCGGCTGGCCCGTAGGTCGAGGAGGCGAGCACGGGCGCGAGTTCGACCGAGCGGACACCGAGCCCGAGGCCGCCCCCTGAGGCCTCGCGAAACCCGCTCCCAGCGGCCGGAGGAAGCCGCCGCCCCTTACCGGGACCAGAGGACCGCCCTCGCCGGTCCGCCGTCCCCACCCCGCACGGCGAGCGGCAGGCACGAAAGCTCGTACCGACCTGGCGGCGCGTCCTGGAGCAGGAGCCCCTCGAGGATCGGGATCCCGCGACCGAGAAGCTCCCGATGGACCGGAAACCGGCCGCGCGGGTCGCTCTCGACCGACAGCGCGTCGATCCCGACCAGGCGGACCCCCGCCTCGGCGAGCGCGGTCGCGGCCCGGAGCGAGAGCGTGACGTAGTCGTCGAAGAACTCGAGCCCTCGGGCCCACCGCGCCGAGTTCGCCGTCCGCAGCAACACCCGACGCGTCCCGTGGGGCAGCGACCCCAGCTCGTCCGGGCCGATCGAGTTCCGGTCCGCGGGGACGTCCAGCACTTCGCACGGTCCGTTGAGCCCCTCGAGGTCGAGCCGGTCGACGGTCGCGCCCCCGGTGAGGAAGTGGCGGGGTGGGTCGACGTGCGTCCCGGCGTGCGAGCCGAGCGAGAGCCGGCTGAGATTGTAGGCGTCGCCCCGCTCGAGCCGGAGGAGGGGTTCCACGGTGCAACCGGGGTCGCCGGGGAACGCGGGCATCCCTTCGAAGATCGGCATCGAGACGTCGATCGAACGCACGGGGGGCCCCGCGTCCCCTGCCCCCGGTCGGGGATAACGGTTGACGCGCTCGAGCGTCCGGACGAGACCCCTGCGACCTCGACGCGAAGGGTTATGCGCGCTCGCGTCGCACGGAGGGTGAATGGCCTCTCGCCGACCGGCCGACGACACGGACGACGACCTGGACGACCTGCTGGACGAGCCGTCGGGGGGACCGCCCCGCAGCCACCACCGCCGGGCGCGGCCGAGCTCCGGGTCGGCGCCGGTGCGGCGCTGGCGCCGCGGGGACCAGCTCGACGACCTCGACGACGACGGGCTCGACCTCGACGGCTCGGGCCGGCGCCGCACGAAGCCGCCGGTCTTCTGGCGGGCCCGGGACTCGCTCTACTTCGAGCCGCTGGTCGCCCTCGCGATCCTGGCGGTGCTGCTCGTCTCGCTGTTCGCCTACACGTCGAACTGGCCACCGGTCTACGTGATCGAGTCGAACAGCATGCAGCACGGCTCCGGCGACCACCTGGGGGACCTCAACGCCGGCGACATCGTGCTCGCCGAGAAGCTCGGGCTCGGCCAGATCGTCACGTACGTCCAGGGCGTGCAGTCCGGCTTTTCGACCTACGGGCTCGCGGGCGACGTCATCCTCTACTATCCGAACGGTACGACCAGCTCGACCCCGATCATCCACCGCGCGATCATCTACCTCCAGTGGAACGCCAACCGAACGTACGACGCGATCGGCCTTTCGCCCTCCGAGTGCGGGAACGGCACCGGCCTCTACAGCACGATCACGTCGTCCGGGCCGTCGTGCGTCACCAACGGGCTCTCCATCGAGGACAAGCTCATCCTCTACCACGTCCGGGACCGGACGATCGCCGTCGACTTCGGCTTCACGACCGAGCTCGGCGACCACTCGGGCTTCCTGACCCTCGGCGACAACAACACCCACCCGGACCAGGCCCCGGGAGCCCCCCACCTGAGCACCCTGGTCGAGCCCGGCTGGGTGATCGGGGTCGCCCGGGGGATGATCCCGTGGTTCGGCTCGATCAAGCTTCTCCTGGACGGACGGGCCAGCAAGGTCCCGACCGCCTCCTGGGAGTACCTCGGCCTGACGGTGGCGGGGATCATCTTCGCGTCCGCGGGGCTGCACCTGCTGTTCCGCCGTCGGCGGGCGCACGACGAGGAGGAGAGGCCCCGGCGCACGCGCCGCCCGGTGCCCTCCGAGCTCGAGGACGACGAGCCGCGGGGAGCTCCTCCCCCGCGACGCGGGCCGTCTCCCGTCAAGCCCTGGCAGGCCGCGGCGGAGCCGGAGCCCCCGGCGGCGCCGGCCGCGCCGAAGCGGCTCTCCCACGAGCAGCGGCGCCGCGCGCACTTCGTGACGAGTCGCGAGCCGCATCCGCCGCGCCGTCGGCGTAGCGAGGAGCCGGACGACCGGGCGTCGGCGGACGACGACGACACCTAGGGCGGCGCGGCGAAGGAATCTTTAACCGTCCCGGGGCTGACGCCGCGCTCGGCGGCAGGATGCACGTCATCGGGGGGAGCGCGTCGACCGCGCTCGCGGAGCGGATCTCCCGGGAGCTCGGCAACGCCCCGTTCGGCATCCCGTTCACGAAGCGGTTCCCGGACGGCGAGCTCTACCTGCGCGTCGGGGGCCGCCTCGAGGGCGACGACGTGGTCGTCGTGCAGTCGACCCGGACCGACCAGGACCTGCTCGAGCTGCTCCTCCTCGAGGACGCCGTGCGGGAGGCCGGCGCCCGCCGCACGTTCGTGGTCGTCCCGTACTTCGGCTACGCCCGCCAGGACCGCCGGTTCTTCCCGGGGGAGCCGGTCAGCGCCCGGACGCTCTGCCGTCACGTCGAGCTCGACGCCGACGCCGTGATCACGGTCGACCTGCACTCGGACCAGACGCTCTCGCAGTTCTCGAAGCCGGCGTTCGAGGCGAGCGGCATCCCCGCGCTCGCACGCCTCCTGAAGGAGCGGCCGGTCGACCTTCTCGTCTCGCCGGACAAGGGCGGGATCGAGCGGGCGAAGCGGATGGCGCAGCTCCTCGACCGACCGTGGTTCGCGCTCGAGAAGAAGCGGATCGACAGCGACCACGTCGAGCTCAGCCTGCCGGCGACCCCGATCTCGCCCATCGCCGGTAAGCAGGTCGTCCTGCTGGACGACGTCATCACCACCGGGGGGACGATCGTCGAGGCGGCGAGGCTCCTGCACCGTCACGGCGCCGGCGGGGTGCGCGCGGCGTGCACGCACGGACTGTTCCTGCGGGACGCGTTCGAGCGGATCAAGGCGGTCACCGACGAGATCCTCTCGACCGACACGCTCCTCAACCCTGCGGAGAAGGGCTCGGTCGCCCCCGACGTCGCCCAGATCCTCCTCCGCGAGTACCCCTCGTGAGCGCTTCGACGGGCGGCGCCGCGCCTCGGAGGACGGCCGGGGCGCCCCGCGCCCATCTCGAGGAGCTCCTCCAGCTGGTGCGCCGCGAGCTGCGCGACCGGGACGAGGACCCCACGGGGGCGTGGGTCGAGGAGACGGCCGTCGACCTCGCCGGCGGAGCGAAGCCGGGATGGTACCTCGACCCTCCGGAGCGCGGCGGGATCGCCTTCTACGCCCGCCGCGGACCTTCCGCGTACGCCCACCTTCACTCGAGCGGTGGCGTCGCCCCGGCGCGACGGCTCGCCGAGGGGCTGCTCGACGGACTCCCGGACGACGTCGTCTCCGTCGACCTCGGCTTCACGGGCCTCGGCGCGGCGGACGAACGCGAGCTGGTCCGGAGCCTCCTCCAGCGGGCCGGCTCGACGGTCATCGAGCGGGTCGCGCTCGATCGGCCGCTCGGGGCGGACGACGCCCGCTTCCCGGCCGAGCCGCCCGGCGGGCTGGAGCGGGTCCCGGTCGCCGCGGTCACGGTCGACGCCCTCGCCGAGCTCGACCGCGCCGCCTTCGCCGGCACGGTCGACGCGCTGCTCCTCGGGCGCGAGCCCGACGCGAACCGCCGTGCGATCGAGGCGATCCTCGCCGGACGGCTCGGGGGGTTCCTGGACGGCGCGTCGGCGGCGCTGCTCGAGGCGGAGCCGACCCGTCTGGTCGGCACCGTCCTGACCTCGGAGCGCTCGAGCCACCGCGCGATCGTCGTCGCGTTGATCGTCGACCCGGAACGGCGACGGCGCGGCGTCGGCCGCTACCTGCTCGGCTGGACGCTCCGCGCGCTCTGGGCGCTCGGCTACGAGAGCGCCCGGCTCTGGGTCTCGCTCGAGAACCGCCCCGCGCTCGCCCTCTACCGCGACTTCGGCTTCCGGGAGGTGCTGCCCGCGACGATCTACCGCTGGGACCGCCCGGCGGCCTCGGCGCAGCCGCACGAGGCTCGGTAGGGGCAGTCGACGGCCATCCAGGCCGGGCACGGGGCGAGCTCGCCCGGACGACCGCGCGCGACCGCCGCGGCGATCGCCTCGCGGCGGGCGCCCCACAGCGCGGCGAACCGGCCCACGGTCGCTTCGAGGTCGAGGTCGAAGACCTGCACCGGGAGCTCGCCCGGCGTCGGCGTCTCGTAGGCGATGAGGAGACGGCCCCGCGGGGTCGCGGCGGCCGCACAGCGGAACCCGAGCTCGAGGACGTACTGCGGGAACCGCGTCTTCACGTCGTCGACCGTGAGCCGGGAGCGGGCGCGCGAGGCGCGGACGAGGCAAGCGGCCTCCCCCCAGGCGAGCACCTCCTCCTCCGGCGTGCCGGGGCCGGTGGAGAGACGGTGGACCTCGCCGGCAGGACCCCGCTCGAGGGCGGCGACGGCCCGCTCGTAGGCGTCCATCGGGGAGCCCGACGGCCGGGCGTGAGGGGCCTCGGCCGGCCCGACGACGGTCCGGCGGAAGTACGAGCGGCGGGGGTAGAGGCCGTCGCGAAACCGCTCGGCGGGGCCGAGGGAGGGCGCCTCCAGCGAGGCGAACCTCCCCGCCCAGCGCGACGCGAGCGAGGGATCCTCGTCGACCGCCTCCTGCTCGGCGACGATCGACCCCGAGGCCGCGGGCTCGTCGCCGGTGCAGTCGCAGAGCCCCGCCGCACGGTACTCGCACGCCGGACCGTACCATCGGCAACGGGGGAGGTCGGTCGCCCGCGAGGCGCCGATCGCCCGGCGGAGGTCGGCCTCGCGACGCTCGACCTCCCGGACGATCTCCGCCGGGTCGCGGAACCGCATCCGGAAGACGCCGACCGACGGCGGCGCCGACTCCTCGAGCGCGACGTGCACGAGGCGGCCCTCTCGGCGGCCGAGCAGGGCGCAGTAGACCGCGAGCTGCTCGACGTACTCGGCCCGCTCCTGAGGGGGCGCGGCGCCCGGGCGTACGCCGCCGGTCTTGATCTCGACCGGGACGTCCGCGAGCAGGTCGATGCGGCCGGCGACGCCTCCCCGCCGAAGACGGACCTCGAGTCGCCCCTCGGAGGCCATCGCGTCCCCGATCCGCCGGTGCCAGGCCCTCCCGAGCTCGAGGCGGAGCTCCCGCTCGGGCGCGAGGGGCGCCGGCCCGCGCTGGCGCCGCCAGAACGCCCGTCGTGGGTCGAGCAGGTCGGTGACGCTGAGCGCCCTCGGCTCGCTCGCCGCCGGCAGTCGAGGGGCGAGCTCGGCGCCGAGCGCCGGGTCCTCGGAGAGGCGCACCGCGCCGATCAGCTCCACCACCTCGTCGTTCTCGGTCACGTCGCACGCCGTTCGACCGCAGCCCCCGGGGGAGATGAGCGCGCGCGCCGAGGGCGCAGGCCTCCCCCGAAACCCTTTCTGCCGCCTCCCTTGAACGCTCCATGACCGACCGCGCGGCCCGCCCGCTGATCATCGGCAGCGGGATCGCCGGGCTGTACGTCGCGTTGCGCTGCCGCGAGCTCGGCCTGAGGCCGACGCTCGTCACGAAGGCCCGCCTCGAGGAGTCGAACACCCGCTACGCGCAGGGCGGCATCGCCGCCGCGATCGGGCCGGACGACTCGCCGGCGCGGCATCTCGCCGACACCGTCCGCGCCGGGGCCGGCCTGGTCGACCGCGCGGCCGCGAAGGTCCTCACGGGGGAGGCGCCGAAGCGGATCGCCGACCTCGTCCGCTACGGGGTCCCGTTCGACACGGTCGAGGGGCACATCGCCCTCGGCCGCGAGGCGGCGCACAGCCGCTCGCGTCTGCTCCACGCCGGAGGGGACGCGACCGGCTACTCGATCGAGGAGACGCTGAAGCGCCACGTCCTCGCCGCGGGGGTCGAGGCCCGGGAGAGCACGGTCCTTCGGGCGCTGCGGCCGGGGAACCGCGACGGGCCGGTCGCCGTCCTGTCGGCGCCGAACGGCACGGCGGTCGAGGTCGAGCCGCCCCGGCCCGTCGTCCTCGCGACCGGGGGGGTCGGAAGCCTCTACCTGCAGAGCTCCAACCCGGCCGTCGCCACCGGCGAGGGGATCTCGCTCGCGTTCCGCGCCGGGGCGCTGGTGAGCGACATGGAGTTCGTCCAGTTCCATCCGACCGCCTTCGCCCAGGAAGGGGCGCCGAGGTTCCTGATCACGGAGGCGCTCCGCGGCGAGGGGGCGGTGCTCCGGAACGAGGCCGGCGAGCGGTTCATGGTCGACCGGCACCAGGACGCCGAGCTCGCCCCGCGCGACGTCGTCACGAGGGCGATCGAGGAGGAGATCGCGCGCTCGTCGATCCGCCACGTCTTCCTGGACGCCACCGCGCTCCCGCGCGACCTCCTGTTCGCGAGGTTCCCGTCGGTCACGAGCTTCCTGCTCGCGCACGGCGTCGACCCCTCCCGCGAGAGGATCCCGGTAGCGCCGGTCGCCCACTACATGGTCGGCGGGGTCACGACCGACCTCGAGGGCCGTTCGAGCGTTCCAGGGCTCTACGCGGTCGGCGAGGCGGCGGCCACCGGCGTGCACGGCGCGAACCGTCTCGGGAGCAACTCGCTGGTCGAGGGGCTCGTCTTCGGGGAACGGGCCGCGCGTCGCCTGAAGCAGCCCGTCGCCGGCGGCCCGCGACCGCCGGCGAAGGTGCTCTCCCTCGAGCTCCCGTTCGGGGAGGGCGGCCCGCAGGAGGGCGCGATGTTCGAGGAGATCCGCTCGCGGCTCTGGGAGGAGGTCGGGATCGAGCGCGACGCCCCGGCGCTCCGCTCCGCGCTCGAGCGGTTCGGGGAGATCGAGCGCCGCGCCGGCCCCCGCGGCCCGGACGAGCTCCCCGGGCGCGTCGCGAACGCCGCGCTCACCGCGACGCTGATCGCCCGTGCGGCGCTCGCGCGGACCGAGAGCCGAGGGGTCCACTTCCGCCGGGACTTCCCGACCCCCCGTCCGGCGTGGCGGCGCCATCTCGGCGTGCTCCTCGCCCGTCCGACGCGGCGCGCCGCCTAGCCCACCGACAAGGGTTATCCTCCGCCGACCGTCGGCGGGCCGTGGAGCTCGGCCTGTCGGACGACGAGCTCGCGCTGCGCGACGGGACCCGGGAGATCGTCCGTCGGGAGGTCGTCCCGGTCGCCGACCGGATGGACCGGGAGGATCTCTTCCCCCGCGACGTCTTCGTCCGCCTCGGCGGCCATGGCCTGCTCGCCCCGACGCTCCCGACCGAGCTCGGCGGGCTGGGGCTGACCTACCGTGCCCAGGCGATCGTCCTCGAGGAGATCGCACGGGCAAGCCCGGCGCTCGCGCTGAGCGTCGGGGCGCACTCGAACCTCTTCGCCGACAACGTCGCCCGCAACGCGAGCCCCGAGGTCGCCCGGCGGGTGCTGCCGGAGGTCGCGAGCGGCCGGGCGATCGGCGCCCTCGCGCTGACGGAGCCGGACGCCGGCTCGGACGCCGTGGCGATCCGCATGCGCGCCGAACGTCGCGGCTCGGAGTACGTCCTGAACGGTTCCAAGCAGTTCATCACGAACGGGCCGGTCGCGTCGGTCCTGCTCGTCTACGCGAAGACCGCGCCGGAGCGTGGCCCGCGCGGGATCAGCGCGTTCCTCGTCCGCGCCGACGCCCCCGGCTTCTCCGTCGCCCGTGCGCTCGACAAGATGGGGATGCGGGGCTCGCCGACGGGCGAGCTCGCCTTCCGGGACGTGCGGGTGCCGCTCGAGGACCGGCTCGGCGCCGAGAACGACGGGGTCCGCATCATGATGAGCGGCCTCAACGTCGAGCGGGCCGTCCTGGCGGCGATCCCCGTCGGGATCCTCGTCGAATGCCTCGAGCGCTCGGTCGCCTACGCTCGCTCGCGCGAGCAGTTCGGCCAGGCGATCGGCCGCTTCGAGCTCGTACAGGAGAAGCTCGCCGACATGTACACGGACCTCCAGGCCGCACGCCTCTTGCTCTACGCGGCGCTGGACGGGGTCGTGCGGGAGCCCGGACGCCGGTCGGCGAGCGCGGCGGCGCTGACGTTCGCCTCCGAAGCGTCGACCCGCGCCGCCCTCCAGGCGATCCAGATCCACGGCGGCTACGGTTACATGCGCGACCTTCCGCTCGAACGGCTCGCCCGGGACGCGAAGCTGCTCGAGATCGGGGCCGGCACGTCGGAGATCCGACGTCTGCTGATCGCCCGCGAACTCCTCGGCCCCGGCTTCGAGCAGGACGCTCCCGTCCCGCCTCCGCCGGGGCCGCCCCCGACCGCCGGCTAGCGGTCGCTCGGTTTCCTGAGGCCCAGCCCCTCCTCGATGTACAGCGCCGCCTGGGTCGAGGCGGACCTCCGGTCGCGGTCCGCGGCGTCCTTGAGCTTGCGCAGGATCCCCGGTTCGAGATAGACCGCCAGTCCGATACGTCGCTTCGCTTTGCTCTTCGCCGGTCGCGGCATGTCGTTCGGTGCTCCTTGGTCGTACGGTGCTCGGCTACGCCGTTCCCGGCGACGGGCCGACGTCCGTCACTCAGTATCCAGTCAACAACCCCCTTTTAAGTCACGCGTTCGGACCGGCGACCTCCTGAGGCGCGCGCCCACGGCGCACGCGTCGCCGCGACGGGCGGCGCGTCGTGCGGGACCGCCACGGGCCCGCGCCGCCTCCGCGGCCAATGTATATAGCCCGAGGAGCCCCATCCGCCCTCGATGGAAGGCGGCTCTCCGACGGGCGGGGCCCCGACGTCGACCCTCCGCGTCGAGGTGCTCAAGGAGCTGCAGGCGATGGTCGACGACCGCGAGGTCCGCGACCGCGTCGACCGCGGTCCGCTCGCGGAGGCGAAGGGGCGGGAGCACTGGGTCCTCCACCTGCTCCTGCGCGCCCACGAGCTGAGCCAGGCGAACCTGACGAACCTCGTGCGGAGCTCTTACACGAACGTGACGACGCGCCTGCAGAACCTCGAGGAGCGGCTCCAGCGCATCGAGTCGGGCCAGCGCGGCCTCGCGGAGGAGGTCAAGGGGGACCTCGGGGGGCTGAGGACGACCGTCAAGGAGACGGTCGAGGTCGCCGTCGACCACGGCCTGACCGAGGGCCGGGAGCGGATCGGGACCGCGCTCCTCACCGACCTCGACGCGAAGTGGAAGCCGATCGGCGAGTCGGTCGAGACGTTCGCGCGTTCGTCGCACCAGCTAAGCAAGGACCTCTCCGACACCTACCGGGTCTCGACGCAGACCCGCCTGCTCCTCAACGAGAACGCTCGCCGCATGATCGACCTCGGCCGCGACCTGGTCGCGCTCGAGGAGAGCCTGAAGCTCGCGCTGACGAAGGCGCTGGAGGACGGCCTCCAGCCGCTCGAGGAGCGAATCGCGTCGCTCGAGGGGCGTCTCGGGGTCGGCGAGCCGGTCGCCGAGGACCCGCCGCCCGGCGACCCGCCCGCGGGCTAGCGTCCCTCCGATGCGCCTTTCGCCGCGGCACCCTCGCTACGCGAGCCTCGTCGTGCGGTCGCGCCTCGCCGAGGCCGCGCGCCGGGGCGTCGTCGTTCCGGAGGGCCTGATCGCGCAGGGCCGGGGCGAGGCGTTCGACTATCTCCTCGGGGAGCGGACGAGCCCGAGCGCCCGCCGCGCCGAGCGCGC
>JASHSA010000171.1 GCA_030037035.1 Thermoplasmata archaeon | reverse complement strand
CCGGGGCCGGCCGTGACGTACAGGTGGAGCTGGTCGCAGAGCCTGCGGAAGTACGCTCCCGAGCCGTCCCGGGCGTAGGAGGTGCGCAGCTGGCGCTCGAGCTCGGCGTCGGACCACGACGGGTCGACCTGCGGCGTGAACATGCAGCGGAAGACGAGGAACCGCCGGCCGTCGAGGTCGAAGCGGTCGGTCTCCTCGGCCCCGCAGAACGGGCAACTCGCCATCCGCCCCCCACGCGAGCGGCGGGAGAAATCGTTGGCGCCGGCCGTCTCAGTCGATGTAGCCGAGGGAGCGCAGCCTCGCCTTGAGAGCGCGCTCGTCCTCTTCCGTGAAGCCGGGACCCCCGGCCTCCTCCAGCAACCGGCCGAGCACGAACGCGACGAACGCGTCGACCGACGAGAACGCCGAGCCCTCCAGGCGTGCCTCCAGCCGCCGCGCCAGGTCCTCGGGGATCTGGACGGTGCGCACGGTCGGGGCGGCGGGGGTTTTCATCGTCCCCGCCACGTCCTCGGCGGGTACATATCGGCTTTCGGCCAGGGGTCCCGACCGTCCCGGTCCGTCTATTCCCACTCGATGGTCGCGGGAGGCTTGTCGGTGACGTCGTAGAGGACGCGGACGACCTCGCCGGGGAGCTCGCGGGTGATCCGCCGGGCGATCGCGGCCAGGACGGCGTGCGGGACGGCCGCCGCGGTCGCCGTCATCGCATCGACCGACTCGACGACCCGCACGCTGACGGCGTCGCCGTGGACGCGGTTGTCGCCGGTGACGCCGACCGTGCTCGCGTCGAGCAGGACGGCGAAGTACTGCCACGGGCGGGCCATCGTCCTCGCGGCGACCGCGCGCTCGACCTCCTCCTCGACGACGGCGTTGGCGACGCGCGCGCGGCGGAGCCGCTCCCGGTCGACGGCACCGTGGACCCGCACCGCGAGGCCGGGCCCCGGGAACGGCTGCCGGTCCGCCTCCGGGATCCCGAGCTCGCGGGCGACCGCGCGGACCTCGTCCTTGTAGAGGTCCCTCAGCGGCTCGACCAGGACGAGACGGCTGGAGCGCGGGATGCCGCCGACGTTGTGGTGCGTCTTGATCGTGTCGCGGAGCGCGCCCCCGCTCTCGATCCAGTCCGGGGCGATCGTCCCCTGCACGAGGCGGTCGGTCCCGAACTCGGCGGCCTGCTCCTCGAACAGGTGGATGAACGCGGCGCCGATCCGCTTGCGCTTGCGCTCCGGGTCGCGGACCCCCTTCAGCGAGGAAAGGAAGCGCTCGCTCGCCTCGACGGTCCGGTGCGCGAGGCCGCTCGCGCGATACAGCTCGCCGACGCGCTCGACCTCGCCGGCCCGGAGCAGTCCGGTGTCGACGAACACGGCGCGCGCCCGCTCTCCGAGCGCCCGCTGGGCGAGGAGCGCCGCCGCGGTCGAGTCGATCCCGCCCGAGGCGGCGACGATCGTTCGGCCCGGGACGGACGCGCGGAGCTGCTCGACGGCCGCGGCGACGAACGCCTTCGGGTCGTTCATGGGGGCGCAGGGGCGGTCGGGGCGGGCTCCTCCCGCCACTTCGCGCGGTACCGCTCGAGCTTGGCGATCAGCTCCGGGTGGGCGAGCGCGAGGATCTCGACCGCGAGCAGCGCCGCGTTCTCCGAGGCGTCCAGGCCGACCGACGCGACCGGGATCCCCGGAGGCATCTGCACGACCGACAGCAGGCTGTCGAGGCCGAGGCCGCGGTGGAGCGGGACGCCGACGACCGGCTTCAGCGTCCTCGCCGCGACGACCCCCGGGAGCGCCGCCGAGAGCCCGGCCATCGCGACGAAGACGTCGGTCGACGGGTCGCGGACGAGCCGCTCGACCTTCTCCGGGGTCCGGTGGGCCGACGCGACGTGGACCTCGCACGGGACGTCGAACTCGGTCAGCCGCACCCGCACCTTCTCGGCGAGCTCGAGGTCGGAGCGGCTGCCGACCAGCACCGTGACCTTCACGGGCGGGCCGAGCGCGGTGGCGTATAGAGGGTTGTGGGGCCGGGGCGGCGTCGGGCCTCCGGCGCCCGGGGCTCCGGCGACGAAACCGTGAAATCTCACCGTGGTGGCCCGGGCGCGTGGCGGAGCTCCGAGCACGTCGCGGAGGGTCGTTCCGCCGACGCCTCGCCGCCCTGTTCGGACGCGACGAGGCCGCCGCCGACGAGCTCTGGCGCAGGATCCTGCACGGTGCCGGCGCGTTCGTCCTCGTCTACTACGTCCTCCCGACGGGGTTCTTCCTCGTCGCGCCGAAGGAGGACGTCCTGCTCGCGGCGCTCGGCGCCGTCATCGTCCTCGAGGTCGCCCGGCGGATCGCCCGCCTCGAGCTGCCGACGCTCCGGCCGTACGAGGCGCGACGGCCGGCGAGCTTCCTGTTCTACGCGGTCGCGCTGGTCGTCGCGGTCCTCCTCTTCCCGGAGCCGATCGCCGCGGCGGTCGTCGTCGGGACGGCGTTCGTCGACCCGGTCGCCGGCGAGCTGCGCCGGCAGGCGCGCTCCCGCGGGGTCGCGCTCGGGGTCCCTTGGGCCGTCTACACCGCCCTCGCGGTGACCGCGCTCGTCGGGGTCGGCCGCTGGCCTTGGACCGACGCCGTGGCGCTCGCGGCGGTCGGGGGGGCCGTCGCGGTCGCCGCCGAGCGCGTCCGCTACGCCTGGCTGGACGACGACCTTACGATGACGGTCGCGCCGGCGCTCGTCCTCTGGGCGCTGGCGAGCCCCGTCCTCGGGCTCCCGGGCTGACGGGGTCGCCCGGCTAGACGACCGGCGTCAGCACCGCGTGCGGGGCACCCTTCACGGGGTCCGGGCTGATCGAGTAGATCGTCGTCCGCGGCCGGATCCCGTAGATGCACGGGGCGTTGTCGACGTTGATGATCGGAAGTACGTGTCCATCATGTTGAGGATCTCGCTCGAGACGAGCAGCCCGGGCTTGAGCAGGCCGATCCCGAGGTTGCCGACGTGCTTCGTGCGGGAGACCCCGCTGAAGTACATCCGGATCGCGACCTGGTCGCCCATCAGGCTCTCGAACGTGTCGAACGCCATGTACTCGATGAACGGCTTGCGGTCCGGTCCGGCCGCCGCCTTCTCGGCGGTGACCATCGCGCGCATCGCCTCGTCCCGGCCGAACCGGGCCATCGGCAGGATGTACGGCTCCTCCGTCTCGGAGATCGTGTAGTCCGGGATCCTCACGCGCGTGTCGAAGTGGTGCGCCGGGACGTACCTCACCAGCGCCTCCCGCAGCTTCTCCGGCGACTCGCCGGCCGCGAGGACCGCGATCATCCCCCGCCCCTGTCCGAGGAAGTTGAGGAACGTCGGCGTGAACAGCATGTAGTAGTCGTCGACCCCGACGTTGACGTCGACCTCGAAGGCGTTGAAGCTCCCGCGGCGCAGGCCCCCGCCGAGCAGTGCGTCGAAGTCCGGGATCCCCGTCGAGTAGAGCCGCTCCGGGTCCGGGGTCGCCGTCCAGCTCGCCGCCGCGCCCTTACCGTTCGCCGCGCCCGAGACGCCGAGCGCCTCGAAGCGGCCCCCGTCCAGCGTCACGGCGTAGCGCGCGCGCCCGATGTTCGTCGCGCGCAGCTTCTCGAGCCGGAGATGGCGGATCCTCCGCTCGTCCAGCTCCTCCCGCTGGATCGAGATGAGGCCGTCGACGAGGTACTCGATCCCGCCGGCCTCGGGCTTCTCGAGGATCATGACGACGTCCGTGCTGGACGCCTCGACGAGGTCCTTCTGGAGCGCCATCACGAACTCCTCCATCTCGAGACCGTACTTGTGGGTCACACCCTCGAGGGAGTCGATGACGAGCAGCGACTTCTCCGGCAGCGCGCGCTCGATGCGGGTGTAGACGTTCTCGACCTCCGGCATCGGGCTGCGCTTGAGCAGCGCGGCGAGATGGGTCCGGTCGACGCGGGTCGGCGGGCCGTGCTCGGTCCCGAAGCTCCCGAGGACCTCGCGCCCGGCCTTGATCTTCCGCTGCTCGC
Organism: Thermoplasmata archaeon; assembly: GCA_030037035.1. Lineage (GTDB taxonomy): Archaea > Thermoplasmatota > Thermoplasmata > Lutacidiplasmatales > UBA184 > Lutacidiplasma. Next base: position 7,265 of record JASHSA010000171.1, on the reverse strand, counting down.
TGTCGGGCAGCTCGGCCGTGCGGACCTTCCCGGTCGCCTGGATCGTGTCGAGGAACAGCTTAGCCGCGTCGAGGATCCTCGAGCGCATCTCGGTGGTCCGCAGCCACGGGAACTGGCGGTAGAGCGACTCGTCCCCGACGCGCGTCGACAGGTAGAACGAGCGCGTCGGCTGGCCCAGCCGTTCGAGCAGCTCGAGCCCGAACGTCGTCTTCCCGGTCCCCGCGCCGCCCTTGATGATGAGCGACCTCCCCCCCTTGCCGCTGAGGAACGAAACCACCTCGGGGGGAACCCTTCCCACCGTCCCGCCGTTCTCGTTGGTCATGCTGCTCTACGGTCCGACGGCCCGCGCAGGTCCCGGCACCCTGCGAGGAACGCCTTCCCGAGAGCGGATGGACGGCGAGGGGATGTAAAGCTTTTCGAGGAAACGCGGCGGTCGGCCTCAGCCGGAGGTCGCCATCGCCCGTGCGGCGCTCCGGGCGGCCTCCAGGGCCTGCTCGAGCGGGGCCCCGGGCTCCCCGACCGCCGTCGCGGCCGAGGGGTTGCCGCCGCCTTTCGCCGAGAACGCGGGCCGCGCCGCCTCGAGCACCCCGAGCGCGGAGACCCCCGGCGCCGTCGACCCGACGAACAGCGTCCCCTTCCCGTCCCGCTCGGAAGCGAGGATGACGAGCCGGCCTTCCTGCCGGCAGAGCAGCTTCGAGAGCTCGCCGAGCGCCGAGCGCTCCAGCTCGACCCGCGCGGCGACGACCGTCGCGCGGCCGACCGTCGTGGCGCGTTTCGGGTCGGCGAGCAGCTCCGCGGCGAGCCCCTCGAGGTCGGTCCGCGCGCGGCTCCGCGAAAGGCGACGGGCCTCCTCGACCTCGCCGAGGAGCCGCTCGATCCCGGACGGCAGGTGGTCCGGGGCGACGCCGAGCCGCTTCGCGGCCTCCTTCAGGATCGCCTCGTGCTCCTCCCGCAGCTCGAGGGCGCGCTCGCCGCTCGCGTAGGAGAGGCGGACGATGCCGTCCTGGATCCGCTCGACGTCGAGGATCTGGATCGCCCCGACCTCGCTCGTGTGCGTGCAGTGCGTCCCGCCGCACGCCTCGACGTCGAACCCCTCGACCTCGACCACGCGCAGCTCCTTGCCCGGGACGGCGCCACCCTGGTAGAGCGTGAAGCCGAAGCGGCGCTCCGCCTCCGTCCGGCTCTCGAAGTAGCTCTTCACCGGCCGGTCCTCGCGGACGATCGCGTTGACCCGACGGTCGATGCGCCGCAGCTCCTCCGGCGCGATCGGGCGGAAGTGCGTGACGTCGATCCGCGCGACCTCAGGCGCCTTGTGGGCGCCGGCCTGCCAGACGTGCGGGCCGAGGACCTCCCGGAGGGCGCCGTTGAGGAGGTGCGTCGCGGTATGGTGCTGCATCAGCTGGGTCCTGCGCGTCGGGTCGATGCGGCCGTGGACCCGATCTCCGACATGGAACGGCGACGGCCGCTCCAGCTTGTGCAGCACGTGAGGCCCGCGTCGTCCGACGTCGACGACCTCGAGGTCGCCGAGGTGGCCGCGGTCGGCGACCTGGCCTCCCCCGGTCGGGTAGAAGTAGGTCCGGTCGAGGACGACGAACGGGCCGTCCACGTGGACGACATGCGCCTCGAAGGCGACGGTGTACGGGTCGAGATAGTAGAGGACCTCGGTCGGCGCGACCGAGGTCGGCACCGCCGGGAACCCCTCCGACGCGTCGACGTAGTCGGTCGTCGGCCGCTCGGACTCGTGGCGGGCGGCGACGAGCTTGTAGAACTCCGGCGGGATCGCCGGAGGCTCGGCGAGCTCCTCGACGGCGACGTCCGGCGGTACCCCCAGGGAGTCGTACCACACGACCAGGTCGTCGCCGCGGACCCGCGAGCCCTCGGCCCGGAGCTTCGCCTCGGTGCGGCGGATCGTGACGCGGGCCCGCTCGATCGCCTCGGCGTACCGCTCCGTCTCGGCCTCGACGACCCGGCGGAGGTCGTCGCGGTGCTCGCCGAGCTCGGGGAAGTCGTGCGACAGCTCGCGGCCGACGCGGTCGAGCACCGAAGGGAGGTCGGGCGCCTCCGGGGTCTTCGACAGGATCCGCAGCGACCGCCGCAGGAGGAGCCGCGCGAAGTAGCCTTCCTTGCCGTTCGACGGCACGACGCCGTCGACCAGGAGGAAGTTCAGCGCCCGGGCATGGTCGATCAGGATCGCGCTCTCGCGAGGGGGGAACGTGCGGCGGAGCTCGTCGTACGCGCCGCCGAAGACGGCCTCGTAGGCGGTCTTCGTCCCCTGGCTCGCCCAGACGAACCGTTCGAGGCCGTAGCCGGTGTCGACGACCGTCAGCGGCATCGGCACGAGCCGCTCGCCGTCGCGCACGTACTCCATGAAGACGAGCGTCGCGAGCTCGAGGCCGGAGGCGCCGACGCTCAGCGACGGGCCGAGGTTCCCGCCGCCCTCCCAGACCTCCTCCTTGTACGTCACCGCCTTCGGGTCGAGGCCGAGCTCCTCGGTGAGGAGCTCGTGGCAGAGCTCGACCGTCCGCTGCTTGAAGTAGACCTCGTGGTCGGGGCGGTTGAACGCATGGTGCGCCATCATCTCGAAGAGCGTGAAGTGGCGACCGCTGACGCCGACCTCCTCGAGGTCGATGAACCGCAGGGACGGCTGGCTGATCGTCAGCGGGTTCGCGGGGGGAGGGGCCGCCCCGCTCGTCACCCACGGCTGGAAGTCGTAGATCGACGCCTGCGTGAAGAAGACGTCGTTCCGCCAGCGGGCGACCGTCGGGTAGCGGCGCAGCCGGGTATGTCCCCGGTGCTCGAAGAACCCGAGGAACGCCTCGCGCATCGCGCGCAGGGCGTAGGGGCGCGCGAACAGCGGGCGGCCGACGAAGCCGTAGTCGCGGCACGGCGCCTCCTGGCAGCGGTCGAAGTCGCCGAGCGTCCAGAACGCCTGGCCGCAGCCGGCGCAGGTCCGGCGGCGAAAGCCGCCGTCCCGGAAGAACGCGAGGTCGTACTCGGCCGCGTCCATCGGCGCCGCCCTACCTCCGTCCCAAGATAAGGTCCCGCGCGGCTGGCGGCCGGAGCGCTCGACGTGCACGCTGTCCCGCCGGCGGGAACGGTCTCCCCGCCCCCCGCCCGGACGACGCTCGGGCGCAACGCCCGCGCGCGGGCGACCGCGCTCCTGATCGCGCTGCGGTTCGGCTACGCCTACAACTGGTTCGACATCGGACCGGCGCTCGCCGGGCCGAGGGGGATCGGCGCCGAGTTCGGGGTCGGCCCCGGGGTCTGGGGGGTCTTGGTCGCCGCGTTCCTGCTCGGCGCGGGGGCGACCCAGGTGCCGGCAGGGCTCCTCGTGCGTCGCCATGGGGAGCGGCCGGTCGCCCTCGGCGGTGCCGGCGCGCTCGCGGCGGCCGCGGTCGCCGGCGCGTTCTCCCCGACGCTCGACGCGCTGCTCGCGAGCCGCCTGCTCGCCGGCGTCGGCGCGGGCCTGTTCTTCTCTCCGGCGATCGGCTGGGTCGGGCGGCTGTTCGGGCCGGGGGAGCGTGGGCTACCGGTCGGAGCGTTCTCCTCCGCGTTCAGCGGGGGCGCCGCCGCCGGGGTCGTCGGCTCGGCGTTGATCGTCCCCGCGTACGGCTGGGCGGCGGCCTTCGTCGTCGGGGGGGTCGTGCTCGGGCTGACGACCGTGCTCGCGCTCGTCGCGATCCCCTCGGCCGCCCTCGCCCCCGCTCCGTCCATGGCGGCGCCGGCCGGGCGGCCCAGTGCCGCTTGGAGGGGCCGCTCGGTCCTCGCGATCGGCCTCGCGTTCGTCGGGTTCGAGGGCGCGACGTTCGCCACGGGCCAGTTCGTCGTCCCGTACGGCGAGTCGGTGCGCTCCTGGGCGCCGTGGCTCGCGGGCGCGGTCGGGGCGGCGTTCGTGCTCCCGAGCGTCGTCGGCGGCCCGGTCGGAGGGGTCGTCGCGGAACGATCGATGCGCCACCGGAGCCAGCTCGTCGGGATCACGCTCGTCGGCGCGGCGGCGCTCGCTGCGCTCCCGTGGGCCGGGCTCGCCGCGGCGCTGGCGATCGGCGCGACGTTCTCGTTCGCCTACGGGTTCGCCTACGCCGTGACGTACGTCCTCCCGCACTACTGGGCCGACCTGCCCGCGCGCGACATCCCGCTCGCGATCGGGCTGTTCAACGCGATGCAGCTCGGTGGCGGGGCGCTCGTCGCGGCGCTGTTCGGGGCGGTGGTCGCGGCGCGGTCGTACGCCGCCGCCTGGGAGGTCGCCGCCGTCCTGCAGGTCGCGACGCTGTGCGCGCTCGTTGCGCTCCGGCCGACCGTCGGGGGGCGTCGTCCGGCCTCGGCGGAGGCCGCCCCGCGCTGAGGGCGACGCCGGTCGCGCATTGGTCGGTGACCGGGCAGAGATCGCACCGGGGCCCTCGGGGCCGGCAGAGGTTCTGGCCGTGCTGGACGAGCAGCGGGTTGAGCGGGATCCAGTAGCGCTCGTCCACGACCTCGCGCAGGCGCTCCTCGGTCGCCTCGGGGGTCGACGTCCGCACGACCCCGAGGCGGTTCGCGATGCGGTGGACGTGCGTGTCGACGGGGATCGCCGGGATCCCGTAGCCGAAGACGAGGACGCAGTTCGCCGTCTTCGGGCCGACGCCGGGAAGGGCGACGAGCGCGTCGAACGTCCGCGGGACCTCGCCGTCGTGGCGGGCGAGGAGCTCGCGGGCGCACGCACGGATGACGCGGCTCTTCGTCCGGTAGAAGCCGACCGGCCGCACGAGGGGCTCGAGGTCGGCGAGCTCGGCGCGCGCGAGGCTCCGCGCGTCCGGGTACCGGGCGAACAGTCGAGCGCTCGCGACGTCCGTGTTCGCGTCGCGGGTCCGCTGCGAGAGGATCGTCCCGATCAGGACCTGGAACGGGTCCTCGGCGTGGTCCCGGAGGTACGGCCGGCGCCAGTCGCCGGTCCGGTAGAGCGCCGAGAGCCGGTCGAGCAGCCGCTCCCAGTCGAACGCCCGGGCGCCGCGGTCCGGGTTCACGGCCGCCCCGGAGGCGGTCCGTGGCCGGGGTCGCTCAGGTCCGGCTCGTCGGCCTCGGCCGTGCCGCGGAGCAGCTCGCCGACCAGGTAGTCGCTCCCGACGACGAGGGTGAGCCCGTCCTTCCCGGTCGCGGCGCGCGCGAGGCGGACGCCGGTCGCCGCGTCCGGGGCGACGACGACGCGGGGGAAGCGCCCGGCCGCGGCGGCGCGCAGCTCGCCGACGGCAAGCGCCCGCTCGGAGCGGACCGGCACGACCACGAGGGTCTTGGCGATCGGCGCGAGGGCGTCCAGGATCCCGCCGACGTCCTTGCCGGCCAGGCAGCCGAAGACGATCGCGCTCGCGGACGCGTCGGCGAGCGGGGCGATCTCCGCGACGCCGACCGCGACCGCCCGAGCGCTCCCGGGGGTGTGCGCGACGTCGTAAAGGAGCTCGGGGTCGCGTGCCACCCGCTCGAGGCGACCGCGGATCTCGACCCGCGCGAGGGCCCGGCGGACCGCCTCCGGATCCACCGTCGCGCCGACCGCGTCGAGGTACCGCGCGCTCGCGGCGACCGCGAGCGCGGTGTTGCCGACCTGGAACCCCCCGAGGAGCGGGACGTGCACTCCCTCGAGCGAGAGCCCCGGGACGGAGACGTCGACGAGCTGGCCGTCGGGGCCGAGCTCGGTGCGCCGGGCGTGGACGTCGCGCCCGAGCATCCAGAGCGGGACCCCTTCCCGGTCGGCGACGCGCGACGCCGCCGCGGCGGCCTCGGCGGGGAGCTCTCCGAGGATCCCGCGCATCCCGCGGTGGAAGATCCCGGCCTTCTCCGTCGCGATCGCCTCGACCGTCGGCCCGAGCAATTCGGTGTGCTCGAGCTCGACGGTCGTGATCACCCCGACCTTCGACGCGAGGACGTTCGTCGCGTCGAGGCGGCCTCCGATCCCGACCTCGACGACCGCCGCCCCGGCGTGCTCGCGCGCGAACCAGTCGAACGCCATCGCGGTCGTGACCTCGAAGAACGTCGGCTCGCGGTCGATCGCCCCCTGCCGGAGCAGGGTCGCCGCCGCCTCCTCCACGCGCGCGAGGCCGTCGACGACCTCCGCGGCGGAGATCGCGCGGCCGTCCAGGCGCGCTCGCTCGCGGTAGCTCGCCAGGTGGGGCGAGGTGAACAACCCGGTCCGCACGCCGTGCCCGGAGAGGATCGCGGCCGTCATGGTCGCGACCGAGCCTTTCCCCTTGCTGCCGGTGACGTGGACCGACGGGTAGGCGAGCTGCGGGTCCCCGAGCGCTCCGAGCAGCGCCCGCTCGACCTCGAGCCCCGGGCGAAGACCGAACCTGCGCCGGGCGAAGAGGCGCTCGAGCGTCGCCCGGTAGCCGGGCGCGCCCGTCCCGGACGCGCGCGGACGCGGTCCCGACCTTCTCGCCGTCACGCGCGTCGGCCGACCGTCCCCGGCCCTAGTACGTCGAACGCTCCCGGTACGGCCCGAAGATCTCCTGGAACGCCCGGACGATCTCGCCCAGCGTCGCGCGCGCCTTCAGCGCCTCCAGGACGGCCGGCATCGTGTTCGTGTCCGGCGTCTCCGCGACGCGGCGCAGGCGGTCGATCGCCGCGGCGTGGCGCGCACGGTCGCGCCGCGCCCGGAGCGCCCGCAGGCGGCGGCTCTGCGCCGTCCGCGCCGCCTCGCCGATCTTCAGGCGCGGCACGCGGACCGGCTCGTCGACCGTGTAGGCGTTGACGCCGACGACCTTCGCCTCCCCCCGGTCGACCGCGCGCTGGTACCGGAACGACGCCTCCTGGATCTCCCGCTGGAAGAACCCCCGCTCGATCGCCGCGACGACGCCGCCGAGCTGGTCGATCCGGTCGAAGTACCGCCGGGCCTCCTCCTCGAGGCGGTCGGTCAGCCACTCGACGTAGTAGCTGCCGCCGAACGGGTCGATCGTCTCGGCGAGGCCGCTCTCGTGGGCGAGGATCTGCTGCGTCCGCAGCGCGATGCGGACGGCGTCCTCGCTGGGGAGCTGCAGCGCCTCGTCGTAGGAGTTCGTGTGGAGCGACTGCGTCCCGCCGGCGACGGCGGCGAGCGCCTGGACGGCCGTCCGGACGATGTTGAGCTCGGGCTGCTGCGCGGTGCAGGAGCAGCCGGCCGTCTGCGTGTGGAACCGCATCCAGCAGGAGCGCTCGAGCTTCGCGCCGAACTCGTCGCGCATGACCGAGGCCCAGAGGCGTCGCGCGGCGCGGAACTTCGCGACCTCCTCGAAGAGGTCGTTGTGGGAGTTGAAGAAGAACGA
>JASHSA010000170.1 GCA_030037035.1 Thermoplasmata archaeon | reverse complement strand
TACGGTCGTTCCCTCGACGCTGTAGACGCCCCGGTATCCGGGGTCCCCTCGCGGCCGATGCACGGCGATCCGGAACAGCGGAAACGGAGCTTCGAGGGGCCGGGTGTCGAGCGGAATCTCCGGGAATTGGGGCAGGACCTGGGGGGAGAGCTCGAGATCACGAATCGCCCGGCGGAAGGCGTCCCGAACCGGCGGCGGAAGAGCGTCGAGCTGCTGGCGCGACTTGCCGAGGTATACGACCGTCGCCACCTACTTGGCCCGAGGCGAAGCGTGTCGGGGGGAACGTGGCCGCCCGGCCCCGTTCCGTCCCCTGCCGCGATGGTACGCGTTGAGCAGCCGGGCCGCGAACCGAACGTCTTCTCGGTCCATCTCGCGCTCGACGAGTTCGAGGAGGAATCGGTCCCAGTTCTGTGCCCCGGTCTTGAACTCCTGAAGAAGTCGGAGCGTAGATGCGTGCACCGGGACGCTCGTCATCGGATCCGAGGCGGTCATGCGAAGGCTTCTAGCCCGAGATGATTTAAATGATTATCATGGAAATCGCGCCGCCTCGACCGGAACGACCGAGGCCCGGTCTCCGCGCGACGGGGCCGACGCCTCGATGACTTACTTCGACGCGGCCCGCTCCCGAGAGCGGATCGTGTCCAGCTTGCGGAGTACCGCGTTCGCGAACGACCGCTGCGTCCCCCCCAGACTCACCACCGTCTTCTGGAGATAGATGTAGACATCGGCCAGCTCCTCCAAGAGGTCGCCCTGAGTGACGCCCCGAGCGCGCGTCCCTCCCTCCTCGAGCTTCTTCACGAGGTTGCAGAACTCCCCTACCGCGCCGGCCAGCGCGGTGGCCCAGTACAGACGAGCGACGTCCCGCCATCCCGGATAGACCTCGTCGGAAACTCGGTTCACTTCGTCCCAGACCGGCTCGCCTGCGACCATCCGCGCGCACCCGTCCCCCCGTACGCGGCGGTTTTGCATGAGCTCGAGGGTCGACCGCCCTCCGCGGTACGGAGAACGGCGGGCCGACGCGAGCTCGACTCGTGCCTCGAACGGATAGCCCCGAGCGGATTCGAACCGCTGTCGCCGGCTCCAAAGGCCGGCATGCTTGGCCTCTACACCACGGGGCTACGGTCGCGAGGCAGCCGCTGTACAAGAAGGGGGTTCCGTTCCTCGCGTCGCGCGCGGACGCGCTCGGACCCGCGGAGACTTCGGAAGAAGAAGTGTCGAAGGATCAAGACACAGTCGCGGTCACGGGGCTCAGTTCGGGATCGCTCTGGTGCGCGCCGATCGATCAGGGAGACGGCTGAGCAGGCAGGCCGGGAGGAACGCGACGGTCGCCACGCCGGCGAAGAGCCACGCCTCGGTGTAGTTCGCGGAGGCGGCGACGAACGCGAACCCCAGCGCGATCGCGCTCCCGACGAGGATCTGGACGAAGTTCTCGAGCGCCAGCCCCAGGGCGACCACGCTTCCCGAGACCTCCGGCAGATACGTCGGGAGGAGGTAGAGCAGGGCGAACACGACCCCGTCGGCGAAGCCGAGGACGACGAACGCGCCGAGGACCTCTGCGAGCGGCAGGAACGGGACGGCCGCGATGAGGGCCCCGGCGACGATCCCCCAGGCGATCAGCGGCCGACGCATGTCGGGGGAGCGTTCGCCGAACCACCCTCCGATCGGCCCTCCCGCCACTTCCACCGCGATCAGGACGGTCGGGGCGGTCGCGGCAAGCGCCAGCGTCCACCCCGGATGGACCGCGTGGGCGAAGTTGACGAAGTACTGGGCGGCGACGTAGAGTCCCCCCCAGATCCCCGCGCCTCCGAGCGCGATCCCCCACAGCTCCCGCGAGCGCAGGACCGGCAACGACTCCCGCCACAACCGCGACGTGGCGGTGGCGGCCTCGTTCCGGCCGGCCGGCAGGGTGAACTCCGCCGCGAGCGCCACGGCGAGGAGCAGCCCGCCGCCGAGACCGAGCGGCCAGGCCCACCCGACCGTGGGACCCGCGTAAGCGCTGGCAAAGAGCCCGACGCCGGAGCCGACGGCGAACGCCGCGTTGTACGAGCCGATCATCAGGCCTCGATCGCCGCTCGGATAGGAGGCGGCGACCAGGCCGAGGGCGGGCGCGAAGAAGAACGCGGCGCCGCCGCCCGCACCGAAGCGAAGCGCCGCGAGGACCACCCAGTTGGGACTCGCCGCCGACGCGAGCGCGAACGCCCCCATGACCGCGAGGGCCGCGATCGAGGTCCTCCGATTCCCCCACCGCATCGCCACGTAGCCGGCCGGCAGCTGAAACACCGCCGCGCCGACCAGGAAGGTGGCGAGCACGATTCCCCGGTCGACCGTGCCGATGGCGAAGCGGGTCCCGATGAGGGGGAGAACCCCTCCGATGTCGTACCAGTTGAACGCGTAGACCGCACGGGCGACCAGCAGGGTCCAGGCGGCGACGGCCCGCGAGCGCGGGTCGGGTGCGCTCACGCCTACCCCCCGGGAAGGTCGCCGTGGTTCCGGAAGTACCGCAGGAGACCCTGGGCCGCGAGGTCGTAGCCCGAGACGAGCGACGCCCGGTCTCCGCCGTCGCTCGAGGGATCGCGGGCGTCGAGCTCCTGCAGGCGCCCGGCGATGTAGCCCGCCTCCGGCCGTTCACGAGCGGCGACGAGCGCCACGTCCCGCCATCGTTCGACGACCGCCCGGTAGCGGTCGAGGTCGACCGCGCCGTCCGGCGTCGGGCCGAAGTGGCTGAGCATCACGGATCGGGGATCGAGCCTCCGCATCCGTTCGAGGCTGTCGAACAGTTGGGCGAGGTCGAGGTCCGGGGGCGGGACCGCCGGCCGTACGTGGTCGGAACGCTCGAGCCGGACCCCGGCACCGTCGCCGGCAAAGACCGCGCGGAGCCCGCGGTCGTAGAACGCGAGATGATGCCGCGCGTGGCCCGGGGTCGCGAGCACCTCCAGCGAGCCGCCCCGGAGCGGGATCGTCTCCCCTCCGTGGAGCGCGTGCAGGCGGCCGGCCGGGACCGGGACGACCGGCCCCCATAGGCGGTCCATGGCCGCGCCCCAGGCACGCCGCGCGCTGGCGACCAGGCGCGTCGGGTCGGCGAGATGCGGGACGCCGAGCTCGTGCGCGTGAAGCTGCGCTCGCGGCAGGTCCTCCGCGACGGCCCCGAGGCCCCCGGCGTGGTCGAGATGGATGTGCGTGACGAGGACGTCACGGACCTCCTCCGGGGCGACCCCGGCGGCCGCGATCCCCCGGAGGAGGGCCGAGCGACAGGAGGTCGGCCCGGTCTCGACGAGCGCCCATCCCTCCGGCTCCGGCAGCAGGTAGGCGGCGACCAGACCCTCGGTGTCGCGGAAGTCGAGGTCGACCAGGCGGCGGTCGAGTCCAAGGTCGACGACCCGCGGCGGGACCATCGTCCGCTCTCCTCAGAGCGAGAGCAGGGGGGTCACGAAGATGTAGAGGGCGAGCACCGTGATCGCGACGGCGACCCCCGTGAGGGTGATCGCCCCGGCCCAGACCCCCCGGTTCCAGGAGAAGACCTTGCGGCCGTCCAGGACGCCGAACGGGAAGAGATTGAACGTGCCGAACCAGGCGTTGATGAACGCGAGGACGAGGAGCCACTTGAACACGACCGAGCCGAGCTGGAAGGCGGCGATCGACGCGCCGTAGAAGACGGCGGCGAACGCGACATTCGTCAACGGGCCGGCGAGGCTCGTCCGTCCCCAGTTGCGCCGATCGGCGCCGCTCATCCCGCCGACCACGGTCGCCCCCGGGGCCGCGAAGATGAAGCCGATGATCGAGGTGAACAACGCCATCATCAGCCCGTACGTCGACGCCCGGAACTCGGCCCAGAACCCGAGTCGCTCGGCGACGATCTTGTGCGCCATCTCGTGGGCGACGAAGCCCGTGAGGGCCGCGAGCGCGGAGACCACGACCAGGGTGACGCTGATCCCGCTCAGCCCGGGGGGGGCGAATCCGCTGCCAAGGAACGTGTTCCCGGAGAAGACGAGCAGCAGGCAGGTGGTCAGGACGGCGTAGGCGGCGCCGAGGTGCAGGAGCTCCGTCCGGGAGGTCGTGATCCTCCGTCGCGGGGGCGGCTGGGTCCAGGAGTAGCTGTAGGAGCCCCCCCAGTTCACGCCGTCACGCTCCTGAGCCGCGGGTTCCACCGGGCGACCGGCATGGGGCCCCGAGGGGCGCGACCCCGCACCAGACTCCGGAGGAGATCGATCCCGTCGGCGAGCCGTGGGCCAGGCCGACTGAAATACGCCTCGTCCGCGACGAACGTCCCGAGACGTGCGCCGACCCGGCTCACGGCCCCCGCCAGCCTCGGGTCGTCGAGCTCCTGTCGGGTCCTCTCGCACGAGAAGCTGCAGGGGCTCAGGACGAGGAGGTCCGCGCGGAGGCGGGCGATCTCCTCCCAAGTGCTCCGATGCCCGACCTCCCCCGGAGCGGGCCCTAGCGGGGTGCCTCCGGCGGCGGCGACCATCGCGGGGGTCCAGAGCCCGGCGAGGATCGGCGGGTCGAGCCATTCCGCCACGACGACGCGTGGCGCCGACGCGGCGCGCTCGCTCGATGCCCGCTCGCGCAGCCGGGAGGCGAGTCGGCGCGCCTCGCTCGCCCGGCCGATCGCGGCGCCGACCGTCTCGACCGACGACCAGACCTCCTCGAGCGTTCGGGGGGAGAGGGAGACGACGTTCGGTCGGATCCCCGCGGCGGTACAGGCCGTCGCCACCTCGTCCTCGGTCACCGAGCAGACCCCGCAAAGGTCCTGGGTGATCAGGACGTCCGGCCGGAGACGGCGGAGCAGCTCGAGGTCGAGCTCGTAGAGGCTCTCGCCGCTCTGGCGGGCATCGCGGACGCGCCGGTCGATCTCCGCCGAAGGGCGCGCGCTGTCGAGCGTTCGAGGGCGCATGACGGCCGGCAGGCCGCGGACCTCCTCCGGAAAGTCGCACTCGGAGCTCCGTCCGACGAGCTTCCCCCCGGCGCCGAGGGCGCAGACGATCTCGGTCGCGCTCGGGAGCAAGGAAACGATGCGCACGAGGGGAACCCCCTCCGGTTCGACGTGAGAGTGGGTTACTTACGTTTGCGGCCCGCGCGCCGGGCCGAGCGGGCCCGGGTCTCCTTGGAACCGGACGCTCGTCGCGACGCGCGCGGGGAGCTCCGTGCGGCCCTCGACGCTGCGGGCCCCGCGCTCCGGGGGGCGAGCGCGGCCACGGCCCCCGCGGGGGGCCGGGGAGGCGCCGGCAGCCCGAGATTCTTGCAGAGCGAGACCTCGCTCTCGTACGAGAGGCCGAGCCGGCGCGCCTCGTCGCGGTCCGCGGCGCCCAACGCCGCGGCCCCGGTGCGCTCGAGCGCGACCCCGTGCAGGAAGCGCAGCTGCGGGTCCTCGGGCGTGCGCGAGAGCATCGCCTCGATCTCCACGCGGGCGCTCGCCCAGTCCCCGAGTTCGACCAGCGCGGCGACCAGGTAGGCCCGCACCTCGGAACGGGCGTCGTCCTCCTCGAGAAGCTGTCGGTACAGCGCGACCTCCTCCTTCGGCCGGGCGCGGGCGCCGAGCACGGCGGCCTTGCCCAGCCGGGCCTCCAGGTCCTGGGGATGCGTCGACAGGATCTCCTCGAACTGTCGGTCGGCGTCGTCCGTCAGGCCGAGGGCGAGGAGCGCGCGGCCGACCCCGGCCTGGGCGGGAACGAACTCCGGCTTCAGGTCGATCGCCTGCCGATAGAACCGCAGCGCCAGGGCGGGGACCCCCCATTCGAGCCAGGTCCGTGCTCGGTGGAGGACGTCGTCGAGCTGCGCTGCGCTCGGAAGGAGGCGGCGGTCGTCCGGGGGCCGGGCCCGAGGCTCCTCGCCGAGCCAGCTTCCGAGGCCGAGCTGGCGGGCGAGCTCGGCAAAGCGAGCTCCCTCGACCAGGGTCGCGCCGGCGCGGCCCAGCTCCTGGGTGAGCACGGGCGGGAGACGGCCCGGCGTCAGCACGACCAGGCGGGCCGAGGCGCCCGACTCCTCCGAGGTCAGCTTGCGAACGGCACCGAGCGAGACCCGGGCCGGGTCCTCGAGGAACGCGAACAGGAAGCCGTCGCCGGTGCGCAGGACGAGACCCTCCTCGGTCGGCTTCGCGGCGTCCATGCGCTGGCCCATCGCCTCAACGAGGCCGGAGGCGAGCTGGACGAACGGGGCGGTCGCCATCGCCGGGCGGATGCGGGTCCGCGTTAAATACGGATGGCGTGCAATCGAAGCCGCCGTGGACCTCGCCGGGCTCGGTCGGTACCTCCCTAGGGTCGAGCGGGCGCTCGGCGCCTCCTACGACCGGCTCCGGGGCGAGACACCGACGGCGGTCCGTCCGTACGTACGGCTCAATCGGGAGTTCTCGCTGCGGGGGGGGAAGCGGTTCCGAGCGCTCCTGGTTCTCGCCGGCTATCATCTCGCCTCCGGCCGGAGGCCGGATCCGGCGGTGCCGGCGGCCGCGGCGCTCGAGCACTTCCAGAGCTGGATGCTCGTGCACGACGACATCATCGACCACGCCGAGCTTCGTCGGGGCGGCCCCACGGTCCACCGCGAGGTCGCCGTGCTGCACGCTCGCGAGCGAGGGATCGGCGCGAGCGAAGCGTATGGGGTCGGGGTCGGGATCACGCTCGGCGACCTCGAGGAGCCGTTCACGCTCGACGCCCTGCTCGCGGTCCGCGTCCCGGAGCGCCGGCGCCTCGCGGCCCTCGCGGAGGTCGTCCGCATGACGCGCTTGACGGCGTACGGCCAGCTTCTCGACCTCCGCAACGGGGCGCTCCCGCCGGCGCGAGTGACGGAACGCGACGTCCTCGAGGTCCATCGTCTCAAGTCGGCGGTCTACACCGTGGTCGCCCCGCTGCGGATCGGCGCGGTGCTCGCGGGCGCCTCCTCCCGCGGCCTCGCGGACCTGGAAGCGGTCGCGACCGACCTTGGCATCGCCTTCCAGCTCCGGGACGACGTGCTGGGGGCGGGCTTCGACGCCGCCCAGATCGGCAAGAGCGCGAACGACCTGGTCGAAGGCAAGCGGACGCTCCTGGTCGTGCGGGCCTGGACGCACGGGTCCGCCGTGGAGCGGGCGGCGGTCGAGCGCGTCCTGGGGCGAGCGGCGGCGACCGGCGGCGAGGTCGAGCGCGCGCGGGAGGCCCTGCGCTCGAGCGGGGCGCTCGCCTACTCCGAGCGGACGATCGCGAAGCTCACGTCCCGGGCCCTCGGACGCCTCGACCGCAGCCGGCAGATCCCGGCGCGAGGAAAGCCGCTCCTGCGCGAGGTCGCCGACCGCCTGACGCGACGGTCGAGCTAGGGCCCGAAGCTCAGCTCTCGGGCTCGTCGGCCGCTTCCGGCGTGACGCCGGCCGCCTGGAGCTGGGCGGAGAGGTCCTGCTGCATCGTCGTGTAGCGTTCCTTGAGATGGTTCTCCTGGCGCTCGACGGCCTTCTGCCGGACCTCGAGCGTCTCCTTCTCCTCCGTCAGGAGGTCCTCGACCTCCTTGCGGGATTTCGCGCGCACGAGGAGGCCGCCGACCGGCCGGTAGATCGTCGCCTCGTCGGAGACCGTCTTCAGCTCGTCGAGCGTGTGGCCGATCTCGCGCAGCCTCAGGTCGAGCTGGAGTCGCTGCTGCTGGACCGAGCCGAGCTCCTGCTGCAGCCGCTGGAACTGCTTGAGGTCGTTCTGCAGCTTCGCCGGCAGCGCCACGGCGGCGCTCACCGGGAGCGGGAGATAAGAGCTTCGGCGGGCGCGCCCGCCGACGGCGGCTTCCCCTGCGCGGCCGCGACGGTCGCGAGCGACAGCGCGACCCAGCCGAGGAACGTGTTCATCGCCGCCCGCATCGCGCCGGCGTCCGCGGCGACGATCCTCAGCTCGACGACCCGGCCCCGGCGGCGCAGCTCGGCGCGGGAGCGCGGCACCTCCCGCCGCGCCTCCGGCGCGAGCGCGCGCTCCAGCCAGCGGGCGAGCTCGCCCTCCCGGGCCGCGATGCGGACGGTCGCCGTCCACGGCGGGCGGGGCGCCGTCATTTCGCGAGGTCGTGCTCGACGCCGACCAGGACCCGGTCGGTCTTCTCGGCGGCGGCGCGCACGTAGCTCGCCGGGTCGAGGATCCGCTCGAGCTCGGCCGGCGTGAGCAGGCGCCGGACGGTCGTGTCGGCCTTCGCCCGCTGGGCGAGCGGGCCGGACTTCGCGCCCCCCCGCGTCAGCGCGCGGAGCAGCTCGTGGGCCTCGTTCCGGGCGAGCCCCTTCGCGGTGAGCGCGAGCATCAGGCTCTCCGTCATCGCGGCGCCGCCGCCGTCCGCGACGGCGCGGGCCATCTGCTCGGTGTCGACGTCGAGCCCGGCGAAGATCTCGGCGAGCTTACCGAGCATGTCGTCGACGAGCACGATCGCGTGCGGGACGACGATCCGCTCGTTCGCCGAGTTCGACAGGTCGCGCTCGTGCCACTGGACCATGTTCTCGAGCGGCGGCGAGGCGAACGCCCGGACGAGGCGGGCGAGGCTCGTGACGTTCTCGCTCTGGGTCGGGTTCCGCTTCTGCGCCATCGTCGAGCTGCCGACCTGGGCGACCTCGTCGAACGGCTCGGCGACCTCGGCGATCTCGGTCCGTTGGAGGTTGCGCACCTCCGTCGACAGGCGCTCGGCGGTGCTCGCGACGAGCGCGAGGAAGTTCGTGAACTCGGCGAGCCGGTCGCGGCCGACGAGCTGCGTCGGGGCCTCGTCGGCGCCGAGCTCGAGCCGGCGCATCGTCGCCGTCTCGACTTCGGCGGCCCGTTCGCCAAAGCTGGCGCCGGTGCCGACGGCCCCGGAGAGCTTGCCGACCAGCAGGCGCACCCGGAGCTCCCGCAAGCGCGCCCGGTGGCGCACGACCTCCGCCGCGGCGACCGCCATCTTGTAGCCGAACGAGATCGGGACCCCGTGCTGGCCGTGGGTACGGCCGACCTCGGCGGTCGCCCGATGGCGACGCGCGAGCTCGACCAGCACCTGGGCGAGTCGGACGAGGTCGCTGTCGAGGATCGCGACCCCCTCCTTGAGCTCGAGCGCGAGCGCGGTGTCGGTGATGTCGGCGCTCGTCGCCCCGAAGTGGACCCATCGGCCGGCCGGACCGGCGGCCTCCGCGAGCGCCAGCGTCAGCGCCATGATGTCGTGCCGCGTCGAACGCTCGATCGCGTCGACCCGGTCGAGCGCGACGTGCTCGGGCGTCGCGGCTCGGTCGATCGCCTCCGCGGCGTCCCTCGGCACGAGCCCGACCTCGGCCTCGGCGAGCGCCAGCGCCGCCTCGACGCGGAGCGCGCGGCGCAGGCGAGCGCCTCGCGAGAAGATCTGGCGGACCTCCTCGCGTCCGTACCGGAACTCGAGGGGACAGAAGAGCGACGAACCGTCGTCCGTCACACCGAGGAAGTCGGAGACGCGTATTTAGCGCTGGCCCGCGCGCACGCGCGCCGACCGTCGACCCGGGCCGCGTCCGCTCCTCCGACCTCGAGCTCGCCCGGCCGTCCGGCAGCTCTTGAGCACGCGCTCCGATGGAGGGCGAGAACGATGACCGGGGTGCTCGTCGCGCTCGGCGGCAACGCCCTCCAGCGGGCGGGGGGCGACGGCTCCTGGAGGGAGGCGCGCTCCCGGATGGCGCAGGTCGCGCCGGTCCTCGCCGAGGTCGCGCGCACCGCGCGGCCGCTGGTCGTCACGCACGGCAACGGGCCGCAGGTCGGCGTGCTCCTTCGGCAGAACGAGCTCGGTGCCGGCGAGGTCCCCGCCCGTCCGCTCGACGTCCTCGGCGCGGAGACGCAGGGCCAGATCGGCTACCTCGTCCAGACCGAGCTCTCCCGCGCGCTGCGCCGCGCCCGGCTCGCCCGTTCGGTCCTGACGGTGATCAGCCGGATGGAGGTCCGTGCCCGCGACCCGGCGTTCCGACATCCGAGCAAGCCGGTCGGGCGATTCTACACCGAGACGGAGGCGCGGCTCCTCCGCAAGGAGAACGGCTGGGTCCTGGTTCACGACGTCGCGCGGGGAGGATGGCGCCGCGTGGTGCCGTCACCGCGACCGGTGCGCTGGCTCGAGGGGACCGCCGTGCGCCATCTGCTGGGATCGTCGCGGGGGGCCGAGTGGATCCCGGTCGTCACGGGCGGCGGCGGCATCCCGGTCGTACGTCGCGCGAACGGGGCGTTCGAAGGGGTCGAGGCGGTCATCGACAAGGACCTCGGCGCGGCGCTCGTCTCCCACGAGCTCGGGCTCCGGCGCCTCGCGATCGTCACCGACGTGCCGGCGGTCGCGACCGCGTTCGGACGCTCCGGCGAGCGATGGCTCGGGAAGGTCTCGCGTTCCGAGATGGCGGCCTGGAGCCGCGCCGGCGAGTTCGGCGAGGGGAGCATGGGACCGAAGGTCGAGGCGGCGCTCGAGTTCCTCGCGGGCGGCGGCCGGGAGGTCGTGATCTCCGACATCCCTTCGCTCCCCCGGGCGCTCCGCGGCGAGGCGGGGACGCGCATCCGCTAGGGCCGACCGGCCGCGCGCCGACGCAGCCAGCGGTCGACCCCCGAGCCGTACTGGATCGCCTTCTTCGGCGCGCCGGCGAGCGCCTCGGGAAGCCCCCGGTGGCGGGCGAACTCCCGGAAGAGCGGTTTGGTCAGCTCCCCGGGCAGATGCTCCTCGGTCGCGAACGCGCGGGCCGCGCCGAGAAAGCCGGGGTCGAGGTACGGACAGGAGACCTCCCTTCCGAGCCGACGCGCGCAGGCGAGGGTGCGGGGAACGTCCCGCTCGAGCAGCCGGGCAAGGTCGTCCTCGGAGCGCTCTCGGGCCTGGAGGAGCGAGAGGCCGCGAAAGTGGGCGTAGCCGAGGAACAGCTCGTCGACGCCCTGGCCCAGGACGAGCCGGCCGGGCGGTGCGTGCTCGAACCCCGCGGCGAGGGCGAGCAGGATCCCCCGTTGAGCGGCCTCCGGGAGGGTTCCGTCGCTCGTCAGCCGGGTCTCTAGTCCCTCGAGGTCCAGGCCCTCCAGCTCGACCGAGGACCACGGAAGGCCGATCGGCGCGACGGCCGCCGCGGCCCGACGGAGGTCGGCGCACCCGCTTCGTCCCACGGTGAACAGGCGGGCGTGCGGCTGGGCCCGGAGCTCCCACGCCAGCAGACCGGAGTCGACCCCCCCGGAGAACAGCACCACGGGCCGCTCGTCGGCAGCGCGCAGCGGCTCGAGCGCGCCGTCGAACGCGGCGTCGAGCGCCGCGAACCGAGCTCTCGCCTCCGTCATGACGCTGGGACCCCTCCCCGAGCGGCCGAACCGTTAAGGGGCCAGCGCCCTCCCGACGGCGATGGAGGCGACCGGCGCCCGGCGGGCGCCCGTCCCGCGGCCCCGTCGGGCCCTGTTCGTCGACCGCGACGGGACGCTGAACCCTGACCTGCATTACCTGCGGGACGCCGAGCGCCTCGAGCTGTTCCGGGGGGTCGGGGAGGCGTTGCACTTCGCGCGGGAGCACGGCGAGCTGGTCGTGTGCGTGACGAACCAGTCCGGCATCGAGCGCGGGCTCTACACGACCGACGACGTCGAGCGGATCCATCGGCGCCTGAACGAGCTCCTCGGGCCGTTCGACGCCCGGGTCGACGCCTTCTACTACTGCCCCCATGCCCCCGAACGCGGCTGTCGGTGCCGCAAGCCCGGCACGGAATTGTTCGAGCGCGCCCGCGACGAGCTGCACCTGGACCTTCCGAGCTCCTCGTTCGTCGGGGACCGCTTGGTCGACGTCGAAGCCGGCCGACGCCTCGGGGTGGCGACCGCGGTCGTCCGAACCCCGGGCCACGAGGCGCTCGTCGACCGAGAGCTCGCCGACGCCGGGGTCCGCGCGGACCTGACGGCCGACTCGTTCCGTGCGGCGGTCGGTCGCCTGCTCGCGTGGGGCTGACGCACGGCCCACGCGTCGCCCAAGCCTTATCCCGAACCCTCCCTCCGCCCGAAGGGTCCGGCGTGCTCGGAGCCGTAGCGTCCGTCATCGGGGCCGTCGCGACGGTCCTCCTCGCCGTGGCGGCCCTCGTCGCCCGTGCGCTCACCCCCGCCGCCGCGGCCGTGGCGGCGGGGTTCGGGATCGCGATCGTGCTGAGCGCGGGGTTCGCGTACCTGAGCCTGATGGTCGTCTTCGTGGTCGTGAGCTCGGTCGCGACACGGTACCGCTTCGACGAGAAGGCCCGGCGTCACGTCCAGGAGGGCCGGGCCGGGGAGCGGGGGGTCTCCAACGTCCTCGCGCACATCGTCCTGCCGACCGGGCTCGCCCTCGCGGACGGCCTCGGGAGGCTCCCACCGGTGGTGACGGCGGTCCTCTTCGCGAGCGCGCTCGCGTTCGCCGCCGCCGACACCCTCGCGAGCGAGTTCGGGGTCCTGACGGGCGGGGCGGTCAGCATCCTCTCGTTGCGTCCCGTCGCGCCGGGGACGAACGGCGGGGTCTCGACCGTCGGCGAGATCTTCGCGGTCGTCGGGTCGCTCGGCACCGCGCTCGTCGGGATCGGGCTGCTCGGCCTCTTCGGCTCGCCCGCCGGCCGCGCGGTCGTCTATCTCCTCGTCGTCGGCGTCGCCGGCTTCGTGGGCTGCCAGGTCGACTCGGTCCTGGGCGAGACGCTCGAGAACCGAGGGTGGTTGACGAAGGGGAGCACGAACTTCCTCGGGATGCTCAGCGCGATGGGGCTTGCGGCCCTCCTGCTCGGCGTTGTCGGGGTCCCGCTGTGAGGGCGCGCGGCGGCAGCGTCGTCCTGCTCTCCGGAGGGATGGATTCGGCGACGTGCCTGGCGCTCGCCAGACGGGCCGGCGGTCCCGTGCACGCGCTGTCGTTCGACTACGGGCAGCGCCACGCTCGGGAGGTCCGCGCCGCGCGGGCGCTCGCCCGGCATTTCCGCGTCGACGCGCACCGCTTCGTGCGCCTGCCGCTCGGCCCGCTCGTCGACTCGTCGCTGACGCGCCGCGGCGCTCGCCTGCCGTCCCGGCCGTCCGGGAGGGGAGCCGTCCCGAGCACCTACGTCCCGGCGCGCAACACGATCCTGCTCGCGGTCGCGCTCGGCTACGCCGAGAGCCACCGGCTCGCGGCGATCTACTTCGGGGCGAACGCGGTCGACTACTCCGGCTACCCGGACTGCCGCCCCGAGTTCGTCCGGGCGTTCAACGCGCTCGCCCGGCGCGCGGTCCGCTCCCCGCGCGAGGGCGGGCTGCGGATCCGGCTCGTCGCCCCCCTTCTCGCGCTCTCGAAGGCGGAGATCGTCCTCCTCGGGCGCCGGCTCGGCGTTCCTTGGCGGCTCACGTGGAGCTGCTACGCCGGCGGCCGCGCGCCGTGCGGGCGGTGCGACGCCTGCCGGCTGCGCGCTCGCGGCTTCCGGGAGGCCAGGGTCGTCGACCCCGCCGTAGAGGGCCGGCGGCGCTAGCTCGCCGGGGGCGCCGCCGCCGGCGCCGGGGCCGGCGGGACGGGCGTCACAGCGGACGTGCAGAACGAGCAGCGCTTGGCGGCCAGCGGGATCGCCGAGAGGCACTCCGGGCAGTTGCGCGTCGTGGGGGGGGCCTTCGCCGCCTTGGCGGCCTTGCGGTCCTGGTAGCGCTGGTACGGGAGCGCGATCGCGAAGAAGACGACGATCGCGATCGTCACGAACGTGATGAGGGCGTTGATGAACGCTCCCTGCTGGAACTCGCTGCCGCGCAGGGTGTAGTGCCACGCGGAGAAGTTGAAGTGACCGGCAACCCCGATCAGCGGGGTGAAGATGTCGGCGACCAGTGCGGTCACCAGCGCCGAGAACGCCGCGCCCATCACGAAGGCGATCGCCAGCTGGACGAGGTTCCCCTGCCGGATGAACTTCCCGAAGTCTTCTCGGATCGACGCCATGCTTTCCCTCGGCGCGGGGAGCGAGCCCCTCTATTTCGACCTTCCGGCGAACGGTGAAGGACCCTACATCGACTCGAGCGGGGCGATCCCGAGCAGCCGAAGCGCGTTCCCGAGCGCCTGACGGACCGCCGCGACGAGCGCGAGCCGGCTCTCCCGGGCCTCGCCGCCGGCCAGCACGGGTACGGCGTGATAGAACCGGTTGAACTGGTCGGCGAGCTCGTGGGCGTAGCCGGCGAGCGCGTGGACGTGCGCGCTGCGGGCGACGTAGGCGACCGTTCGCGGGAGCCGGGAGACGACCCGGGCGAGCGCGAGCTCCTCCCCTCCGACCAGCAGCGCCGGCTCGAACGGGTACGGTGGCCGAGCGGCGTCGCCCTTGCGGAGGACGCTGGAGGCCCGGGCGTAGGCGTACTGGACGAACGGGCCGCTCCGTCCCTCGAACGACAGCGCCTCCTCCCAGCGGAACTTCACCGGCTTCTCCGGGGCGACGCGCACGACGTGATAGCGGATCGCCCCGGTCGCGACCGCCTCGCTGATCGCCTCGACCTCCGCGGGGCCGAGGTCGTCCCTCCGCTGGAGGACCTCGCGCCGGGCCCGCTCCCTCGCCTCGTCGAGCAGGTCGTCCAGCCAGACCGCCGAGCCGCCGCGCGTCGACATCCGACCCCCTTCGGGCGAGGTGAGGTCCTGGTACAGGACGAACGTCGGGCGACGGGGTTCGCCAAGCTCGGCGAGCAGCGCCTCCAGCGTGCGCGCGTGAAGCTGGTGGTCCTGCCCGAGCACGTCGATCACCCTTTCGAACCGCGAGAACTTCGCGAGGTGGTAGGCGAGGTCGCGGGTCACGTAGAGGCTCGTGCCGTCCTTCCGTTGGACGACGACCCGGTCGCTCTCCTTCGGCAGGCCGTACTGCGTTGCGACGATCGACCAGGCGCCGTTCTCCTCCTGCGCGGCGTGCGGGGCGGCGCGGAGCCGCTCGAGGATCCGGGCGACCGATCCGTCCCGGACGAACTGCGACTCCCAGACGAACTCGTCGAACGTGATCGCGAGCCGGCCGAGCGACGCGAGCATTCCGCCCAGCACCTCCCGCGCCACCGCCTCGTGCTCGGGGGGCGGGTCGCCCTGTTCGATCCTTCGGACGAGCTCCGCGACCGACTCGGCCGTCGCCGGGTCGCTCTTCAGCTGGGCGCTGAGCGCCGGGTACGGCCGCCCCCTGCGCCGGTCGGGCTTCTCGTCCGCGCTCCCCTGGCCGGCGACCGCCGCCCGCACCGGTTCCGGCCAGCGCTCCGGCGGCCGGGACCACAGCCACGTGATCATCGCGGACTGCCGCCCCATGTCGTCGACGTAGTACTGGGTCGTCACGCCCGGACCCGCGGCCCGGAGCGCGCGGGCGAGGCTGTCGCCGATGATCGCGTTGCGCACCCGGCCGATGTGGAACGGCCCGGTCGGGTTCGCGCTCGTGTGCTCGACGCAGACGCTCTCGCCGGTCGGCGCGAAGTGCCCGTACCGCTCCCCGCGGCCGAGGGCGAGGTCGAGCGTCGCGCGGACGAGCTCGACCGGGTCGACCTGGAAGTTGACGTAGGCGCCGTCGGCGCCGACCCGGCGGAACTGCGCGGTCGGCGGGATCCCGGCCGCGATCGCCGCGGCGAGCTCCTCGGGACGGACGCGGGCCTGGGCGGCGAGCCGGTGTACGGGGAAGGCGAGGTCCCGTTCGGGACCGGCGGCGATCTCGAGCAGCCCGTCGACCGTCGCCGGGTCGACCTCCGACGGCCGCCGCCGCATCGCGCCGACGATGCCCGCCACCGCGGCGCTCGTCCATGGCGCCCACGGGTCGTCGCGTCCGTCTGGGGCGGCGGGCCCGGGTCGATCGTCCGTCACGGCTCGGAGGCGCTTTACGGGAGGCGCCGTCTTAACGCTGCGTCATGTCGGCGCTGCTGCTCGTCCGGTACGGGGAGCTCGCGCTCAAGTCGCCGCCGGTCCGCCGCGAGTTCGAGTCGACGCTCCGGCGCAACATCGTCCAGCAGTTCCTCCACGACGGGGCGGCGCTTCGCCTGCGTTCGGACCGGGGCCACCTCTACGCGGAGGTCGACGAGGCGGAGCGCGGGGCGCGGATCCTGCGCCGCGTCTTCGGCATCACCTCGGTGAGCGTCGTCCACGAGGTCCCGACGGACCGCGAACCGCTCCGCAAGGCGTTCCTCGAGCTCGCGGGAGCGAGGCTCCCCGCAGGGAGCTCGTTCGCCGTCCGCGCGCGGCGGACCGGGAGCCACGGCTTCACCAGCCAGGAGCTCGCGCGCGACCTCGGCGCCGACGTGCTGGCCGCGTTCCCGGACCGGAGGCTCA
>JASHSA010000169.1 GCA_030037035.1 Thermoplasmata archaeon | reverse complement strand
CGGTCCTATCGTACGGGAGCGAGTGCGCGCAGGGGGCGATGCGCTGCTCTGCTCGGTCGTCGCCTCCTACGACCCGATCCCGACTTCGGCGGGATGGGAGACGGAGGTCGAGGCCGAGCTCGTCATGACCCGCCCGGAGACGAGGCGGCCTTCGCCCGCCGGACCGCTCCTCCGGGAGGCGCCCGGCGGAAGCAGAGCGCCGCCCGACTCCCTTCCGTCCTCTGGGTCGACCGGTTGAGCCTAGCGCACGAGCGGTAGCTCAGCCTCGGCCACGCGGACCTTGTCTACCCGCCCACGGCGCTCCGCCACGTCGAGCGTCCGATCAGTTCGGGGGCTGACCGGGAGGTGGCGGCGGGTTCCCGGCCGTGTTCCCCTGCCCTGGGACGCCCTGCTTCTTGTCCTTGCGACGCCGCCGGGCGGCGAGGAGCACGAGCATCAGGAAGAGCGCAAAGAGCGCCCCGAGCAGGTAGTAGCCGTCGCTCCCCGGAAGGCCGAACAGCCCGGTCGACGAGCTCCCGCTGTGGGTCCCGAACGCGATCGTGACGCTCTTCGCCACTCCCTTCACGGCGAACGACCCGCCCGACGCCTTGAGACCGGGCGACGTCGTCCCGGCCGTGAACGCGTACGTGCCGTTCGAGAGGGGGATCGAGGTCGACGTCGCTCCGACGACCTTGAGCGAGAGGTCGGAGGTCGAGATGTTCACCCACCACGTCGCCCCGGCGGCCAGCCCGGTCTCGGTGAACGTCACCGTGTAGGTGACGGGCGAGAACGTGATCGGCACCGAGGTCGGCCCGGCGTCGACCGCGAACGAGCCCGGGGGGGCCGCTTCGGTCTTCTCGGTCGTCCCGACGGTGTAGTCGAACGTGCCGTTCGGGAACGGGGCCACGCCGCTCGTCGCGTCGAACTCGAGCGACGGGCCGCCCGAGACGTTCACCCACCACGAGGTCCCGCTGGCGAGGCCGGTCTCGGAGAACGTCACCTCGTACGTGTACGGCGTGAATGCCACGTCGATCGAGACGCCCGCGTCGGTGACGCTGACCGGCCCCGACGCCGGGTCCGGGACGTACCCTTCGGCGTGGACCGTGTAGTCGTAGGAGCCGGCCGTCTCCATGAAGACGACCGTCTCCCCCGTCGAGGAGAGCGTCTCGACGTCGGTCAGGGTGACCGTCCACTCCGTGTTGGTCGGAAGCCCGGTTTCGGAGAACGTGATCGCGTACTCGGTCGCGCCGTAGACCACGTCCTCGACGACCGGAGCGCCGTAGACCTCGACGTCCTCGTAGCTCGGCGAGGGGGTGAGGTCGCCGACGTCGTAGACGTAGAGCGGGTAGGAGCCGTTGATCGACGTGAAGTTCATCGACGAGCCGGTCGACCAGTTCTCGTAGTCGTCGAACGACGCCGACCAGTTCGTGCCGGCCGCGAGGCCGCTCTCGGTCACCCGAACGTTGTACGTCGGGTAGGTCGGGTCGGCGAAGACGATGTGGACCTGCGTCCCCGGGCCGCTGACGGTCACCGAGCCGGTCGACGGCGTCGGTTCGAAGCCGTCCGACGGGTCGATGGTGAACGAGTACGTACCGTTGGCCACGGTGTACGTGAGGGTCGTCGCGTCCGTCTCGTCGAAGGTGTCGTTGAGGTAGCCGTACCAGTACCAGCCGCTCGGCAGGCCGGTCTCCAGGAACTGGACCTTGAACACGGGCGCGAAGTGCACGTGCTCGGTCACGTTGGCGCCGTCGACCGTGAAGCCGGCGTACGTCGGCGAGTTCGCGAAGCCCGTCAACGGCTCCACGTAGAAGTCGTACGACCCGTTCGGCAGGGCGACCTCGATCGACGCGCCGGTCCCTCGGAGGAGCGGCTCGGTGCCGTTCGGCAGGTAGAGGAGGATCGACCAGGCGGTCCCCGCGCCGAGACCGGTCTCGTTGAAGGCGACGGTGTACGTCGGCTTCGCGACGAACGTGATGTTGACCGTCACGTTCTTCGCCGCCACGTCGAACGTCCCGGTCGCCGGCGAGGGGAGGTAGCCCCAGAGGCGGGAGACCGTGAACGTGTAGCTCCCGTTCTCGAGCTGCGTCTGCTGCGAGCGGTACTCGGACTCCAGGTAGGCGTTCGTGGGCCCGGTGACGTTGACCTGCCAGTACGTAGGGTACGGCAGCCCGGTCTCGTTGAACTGCACGGTGAACAGCTCGGTGTAGTCGACCGAGATGTCGACGGGCGCCCCGAGCACCTGGAAGCCGATCGAGCTCCCCGACAGGAGCCCGTAGCCGGTCGGGATCGTCGGCGTGACGCTGTCCGAGCCGTAGATGGAGGTGTTCGGCAGCTCGACGACGAACGACGAGTACGTGGTCGACGGGTAGTACTCGCCGAAGTTCGAGTAGACCGTCCCTCCCCAGCGGGTCCCCGGCACCAGGCCGTGCTCGGTGACGTTGACCGCGTAGAGCTCCGGAGCTTGGAACGTGATCGTGTACTGGTAGTCGCCCTTCCCGTCGACGTCGATCGACCCCTTCGGGTCGTGGGTCACGTAGAGGCCGTCCTCGCCCGCGTAGTAGCGGTACGACCCGTTCGGCTCCTGGTAGGTGATCGTCGCCGGCGCGATCACGCTGGCGTTCTCGATGTTGACGTCGGTGGCGTTGTAGAGGCCGCTCCACCAGACGTAGTCGGACGGGAGCCCGGATTCGGTGAACACGATGGCGTACAGGACGACGTGGAAGTCGACGCGGAGGAAGACGTTCCCGCCGTCGACCGTCACCGTGCCCGAGTACTGCGCCGCGTAGCCGGGGATCCCGGTCACCTGGTAGGGAAAGCTGCCGTTGTCGAGCGTGAAGACGATCGCGCTACCGGTCGGCGAGACGGTCCCCGACTCGGAGTTGCTGTCGATCGTGACGGTCCACTGGGTACCGGCGTTCAGCCCCTGCTCCTCGAACGTCACCGTGTAGGGAGGCTTCTGCGGCGCCACCTGGACGGAGACGACCTGACCGGTCCAGGTGAGGCAGTCCGACTCCCCGCTCGCGATCTCCGCGGTCGAGCTCGTCGAGCCGACCTCGACCTGGACGTCGTACGTCTTCGTGTCGGAGAGGTTGCCTTGGGACCAGGGGATCGACGTCTCCTTCGGGTCGTCGCCCGGGAAGGCGTTCTCCTGGAGGAGCGTGCCGTTCCACGTCGCCGAGTTGTCGGGGAGCTGACCGTCGGCGACGATGAACGTCGTCTCGGCGCTCTCGGCGGTCGCCGCGGTGTAGTTGAGCGTCTCGAGGATGCTCCCGCCCTCGGTCGTCTCGGCGCCCGTGTAGACCGTGACCTCCTGGGTCGTCGTCGTGCCGGCATCGTAGATCGCGACCAGCGAGGCTCCGTCGTCGAGGATGCCGGTCTCGTCCGCCGCATCGTCGGCCCAAGGGTCCTGGCCGTTGGTGAGGTTCGACGGCACGTTGGTGATGTTGTTCAGACCGTTGACGACGTACGGCGTCACGTCCGCCGCGAACGTGTAGATGTAGGTCGGGCTCCAGCACGGCGACGGTGTCGCGTACGCGGTCCAGGTCCCGACGATCGGGTGGCCGTTCACGTCGGCCGTCGACGGCGGGGTCGAGTCGTTCAGGATCGACCAGATCAGGTAGGCGGCCACCAGCTTCGACGTGCCCGGTCCGGGCCAGGTCAGGTCGATCTGGCCGTAGCCGAGGTCGCGGAGCGCGGCGCCCTTCGACACGTAGCCGTACGGGCCGGTCCAGACGGCGTACGGGCTGACAGCCGAGTTGAACAGCACCGTGCTCGGGCTGGGGGCGGCCGGCGTGGCGGCGGACAGCGCGGCGGAGGCCGCAGCCCCCGCCGCGTTCGGGCCCGAGCCGGCCGAGCACGCTCCCGCTACGGGGGAGGTCGTGGTCGAAGGGGAGGTCGCGGGGACCGCCGGGGCCGCGGCTTTGCTTGCGGATACCGCGGGCGAGAGGGGAGCCGCCGGCGACCTGGTCGCGGTAAGGCCCGCCAGAGCCGACAGGACGAGCAGCGCCGTCACGCCGACCGCCCAAAGGGCGGGCGCACGTAGCGGCCTTGGAGACGGACGAGTCCGGATCGCGTCACGACGGAGATCGACGGTGGTCGGCCTGGATTCCACAAAAGCGCTCACGTTGGCTCCCCCGGGGCTAGCGGCGGCGCACGAGGTCTAGGTCTTAATAGTTAGGGGCCGCCGCAGGGCTAAAGCATCGTTCGAAACGGCACCCGCGAACGCCCCTGCTCCCCCGGAATGCCGCGTCTGGAGCCCGGTGGTGTGTC
>JASHSA010000168.1 GCA_030037035.1 Thermoplasmata archaeon | reverse complement strand
CCGCCTTCGCGCGGGAGTTTCCCGCGGGACTGCTCGACGGCTTTGAGAGCGGCCGACGGCTCGCGGCGACGTCGAACGGTGTCGTCGACGGGGCGCTGTTCGCGGTCGGTCTCGGGGGCTCGGCGATCACCGCGGAGCTCGTCGGCGCGCTGCTAGAGGCGGAGACGCCGAGCTCACTCCGCAGGATGCGTGGCTCCGAGCTGCCCGGCGGAGTGCGCGAGGACACCGCCGTCGTGCTCGTCAGCTATTCGGGCGAGACGCAGGAGGTCCTGGAGGCCTACGGCGCGGCCGGTCGGCGACACGCCCGGCGCGTCGTCGTCACCTCTGGCGGCCGGCTCCGCCAGCGCGCGCTCGCCGACGGGGTTCCGGTACTACCCCTGCCTCGTGACCGGCCTCCTCGCGCGGCGCTCGGACCGATGTTCGGCGGTCTCCTCGGGCTGCTGGACGACCGCTTTCCCCACTCGAACGCTCGGCGACTACGGCTCGCGTCTCGCGGCGCACTCCTCCAGCTCGAGCGCCCCCGATCGCCGACCCCCACGGCCGTCGCACAGACGCTCTTGGGGAGGCAGCCGGTGATCGTCGGCTCCGCCGCGCTCGCCGCCGTCGCCCGACGATGGGAGAACCAGCTCGAGGAGAACGCGAAGACCCTCGCCGCCGTGCAGGAGCTTCCCGAGGCGCTGCACAATGCGCTCGTCGGCTGGGAGGCGATGACCCCGTCCGAGGCGCGAGCGCGCGTCGCCGTCCTCCTCTCGTGGCGCGGCGATCCCGTCCGCGTGGGGGCCGCCGGGAACTACCTCGCACGACGCCTTCGCGCCCGTGGGGTCCACGTCGCCAACGTCGTCCTACGACCTGCGGACCGGCTCGCCGCGATCACCCTCGGGGTCCTCCTCGGAGATCTCGTCTCGCTGGAGCTCGCCCGGCTCCGGGGGGTCGACCCCTTCCGGGTCGATGCCGTGGCGAGGGCCCGGGCGGCCGTCGGACGCGCGACCCACCGAGGCTGACCGTCCTGGCCAGGCAGGGGTCGGGGTCCGAGGAACAACGTATGAGCGACCGGGCGGTTCTCTCGGCGGATGGCGGCCGCCTATGTCGCCTACAAGGACCCGAGGGGAGCCGGCATCCTGGTCCTCGGCTTTGGCGTGCTGTTCCTCGTCGTCGGGCTGTGGGAGGTCCTCCGGTCGAAAGCTCCGCTCGTGTGGGGACTGATCGGTCTGGGTAGCGCCCTTGTGGTCGCGGGCTGGCTGATGGCGTTCGTGGTCCGCTGGGACCTCGACGAGACGTAGCGGCCTCCCGACGATCGTCCGCCTATCGCCCCGGGGTCCGGTCCCGGTCCTTCGGTCAACGGCGGGGAGGGGTCCCGAGTCGCCCACGACCGTCTCGTTTGCGCCGTGGAGCGCGCGCCCCACCCTAGGACGAGTCGTCCTCGCCCGCATGGCCTGCGATGGCCCTACGAATGATCGCGCGTACCGCCGTCGGTGCCGGGAAGCTCCGGGCATCGTACTTGCTTAGCCACGCGAACCGGGTGTGCTCCCGTGGGTCCAACCTGGGGGCGCCGCCGGACCGCGTGGCACAGAAGAAGTCGATCTCGATCGAGCGTACGCTCCGGCCGCCGGCGAGCGGGTAGTCGAAGAACTCCGTCCAGAAGGGTCGACCCACCACGGCCGCGAATCCGGTCTCCTCCCGGATCTCCCGTCGGAGCGCATGCGTCAAGGACTCCCCCCATTCTACGTGGCCCCCCGGCATGTCCCACGAGCTCGGGAAAGCGGTCAGCGTTGGCGACCGCTTCAGCAGCAGCAACCGCCCATCGCGAAAGAGCGCGCCCTTCACGCACACCTCCGCACGTTGGTTTCGGGACACCCGCCTCCGCACCTGCGTACGCCTATAAACCCCTCCGTCGCCGAGGCCGCGCGCTCCTTTCGGACCGACCCGCCCGAGAGAACGAGCAGGTCAAAGGTCCTACCAACCGACCGCCGCGGTACGCCCGCGGAGCGCAAGGACCGGCCCGCGCAGACGGCCGGAGCGCCGTTCGGTATCCCGAAGGCGTTCTTCGCGCCCGGACCTAGGGTCGACCTACGACGGCGGCGTGAGCGCAGTACCGAGTAGGAGGAGCGGGGACGGGAGCCACCGTATAGCCCTCGGGCCCGCGGGGCGGCAGTTCGCAGCCGCCTCACCCTTGGGGGAGAGGCACCTTCGAGGCGTTCCAGTCGTCGACCGTCGCGATCGGCGGATCGACGTCGATCTGCCAGAACAGCGCGTTGAGCTCCCCTCGGTGCTGCAGCTCCTCCTCCACCACGTGCCACAGGACGTCGCCGATGCCGAACCGCGCCTCCGAGGTCCTCCCGTTCTCCGCGAAGTGGCAGACCATCGCCTTCGAGAGGCTCGCCTCGTCCAGGGAGCCGAGGTACTCGGCCGCGACCCGCTCGACTCGATCGACCTGTCGCTCCAACGCCTCGGGCGTGAGCTCGCGAGCGGGCAGCCGTGTCGCGTCTCCGGCGCGGTCTTGAGGTACGTACTCGAGCCACCAGAGAACCCCGTCCAGAACGTGAACGAAGATCTCCTGCAGCGACGGATAGGAGGCGCCCCGGTCCTTCAGCCGCTCCTCCGGGGAGAGGGCGAGGAGAGCCGAGAGGTAGTTCCGTCGCACCCGGGCGTTGTACCGAAAGAACGTTCGCAGCGCGTCGAGTTCGGTCATTCCGCCGCCTGCGCAAGCACGACGGCGAGCCCGATTCTTAAGGCGACCCGGGACCGCGTGAAACGCCCGTGGAGCGCTGACGGCCCGAGCCTTCTTAGGCCGTCACGAGCTGTCCGAGGCCTGCCGTGTCGCTTCCGACGCGCCCTGAACGGCCGTCGCTAGAGACGCGCGAACTTTCGCCGTCGTCCTGGGCCGACTTCGAGGGCCTGTTTCGAAAGTACCACGGCGTGCAGGCCGGGTGCTGGTGCATGTTCTACCACCGGGAAGGACCGACCGGTCCGCTGCAGAGCAGGCGTCGCCAGGAGGCGAACCGGCGCGACCACCACAGCCTGCTGCTGCGAGGACATGCCCACGGGATCCTGGTGTACCGAGACGGCAGACCGGTCGGCTGGTGCCAGTACGGTCGCCGCGAAGACCTCCCGCGCGTGGAACACGGACGGAAGTACCGGTCCCTGGCCGGAGCTCTCGGCCCTCCTCCGAGCTGGCGCATCACGTGCTTCTTCGTCGATCGACCGTATCGCAGGTCCGGAGTGGCGCAGCTCGCCCTTCGCGCCGCGCTGGAAGCGATCCGGCGGCGTGGAGGCGGCATCGTGGAGGCGTATCCGGCGACGCACCGGAGGGCGGTGGCGACCTGGTTCGGGACGATCGGCATGTTCGAACGGGAGGGATTCGCCGTCGTCCGGCCGTTCGGGCAGAGCAACCTGCTCGTGCGCAGAGATATCCGCTGAGCCCCTCTCGGCGCGGCGCGGGCGGACGGCCCCGGGTACGGTCTGCGCAGCGGCGTCGCCTCTCCCGGGCCCGGTCCCTGATGACAGAGTCGGGGGACGGTGCGTCGTGCGCGATGGCGGGCTCTCGCCGAAGGCGGAGGTCTTTTGCGTCGAGGCGACGTGCGGCCGGTCGTGCGCGTCTCGCCCCGGGTCCGAAGGTGGCTCACGGGGCCGACCGCCGATCCGAGCGTTCGCTGGCGTTTTCTGCGGGAGGTAGAAGGACGTGGGCCCGACGAGTCGGCGGTCGTCGCGGCACGGCGGAGGATCGGTCGGACCGGATGGGCCGCAGGGATTCTCGCGCAGCAGTTCCCCGACGGACACTGGGCGACTCCCGGTACGTCGGACAACGAGATCTACCGGCCCAAGTACATCTCGACGTACTGGAGGTTCCTGCTCCTGGCCGAGCTCGGAATGTCCCGCAAGGATCCTCGCATCCGTCGCACCGTAGAGCTGATCATGCGTCGCTGGACCGAGAAG
>JASHSA010000167.1 GCA_030037035.1 Thermoplasmata archaeon | reverse complement strand
AGCGCCGCGGTCGGCGGGGTATTCGGGTCGTCGGTGGCGATCAGCGGCACGACGGTCGTGGTCGGGGCACCGGAGGAGAACGGTTCCGGCGTGTTGGAGGCGGGGCACGCCTACGCCATCAGCACCAAGACGGGACTCGTGACCGAGCTGACGAGCCCGAACGCCGAGACGGACGGATTCTTCGGGTTCTCCGTCGCCGTCAGCGGCAGCACGGTCGTCGTCGGGGCACCGGACGAGACCGCTTCGGGACAGAGCGCGGCGGGGCACGCCTACATCGTCAGCCTGAAGAGCGGGCTCGTGACCGTGCTCACGAGCCCGAACGTCGACGCCTACGGCGAGTTCGGCTCCTCGGTCGCGATCAGCGGCACGACGGTCGTCGTCGGCGCGCCGTACGAGACCGCCTCGGGCTTCAGCTCGGCGGGTCATGCCTACGTCTTCCGGGCGAGCACGGGCGCTCTGGTCTCGACGCTCACGAGCCCGAACGCTCAGGCCAACGGACGCTTCGGGAGTTCGGTCGCCGTCAGCGGCCCTACCGTCGTCGTCGGGGCTCCCTTCGAGACGGTGGCGGGGCAGACCCTGGCCGGCCACGCCTACGCCCTCAAGGCAAGGTCGGGCGCGCTGGTCTCGACGCTCACGAGCCCGAACGCGCAACCCGACGGCCGTTTCGGCGCCTCGGTCGCGATCAGCGGCTCGACGGCCGTCATCGGGGCGCCCGACGAGTCGGCTTCGGGGGAAGACTCCGCGGGCAATGCCTACGCCTTCAAGGTCAGGACGGGGGATCTGATCTCGACGTTCACGAGCCCCAGCGCCGAGACGAACGGGGAGTTCGGGTACTCGGTCGCCATCGGCGGCACGACCGTCCTCGTCGGGGCTCCGTTCGAGACGGCCTCGGGCCAGAGCGACGCGGGTAACGCCTACACGTTCACGGCTTCGACGGGTGCTCTGATCATGTCGTTCGCGAGCCCCAACGCTCAGCTCGCCGGACGTTTCGGATTCGCGGTCGCCGTGGGAGGGTCAATCGACGTCGCGGGGGCCCCCCTCGAGACCGTGTCGGGGCTGAGCGATGCCGGTCACGCCTATCTCGTGTAGGGCCGGGAACGCGAGACGGCCGAACACCTCGGCGGCGTCGTCCCGATCGGGGCCCAGGTCTCCGCTCTGGCGGCGGCACGCCCCGTGCGTTCTTTCCTGCCCGGCCCTAGGGAGCCCCCAAAGCCGCGGGTCTGAGGCGACCCCGGCTCGCCGGCGGCGCGCGACCGCTCCGGACCGCTCGAACGCTCTCTTTGCCGGGGGGTCATCGCAACGCGCGGCACGACCTCGACACGCCGGGTCGCGGAGCGCGACATCGTAGCGGTCGGGCGGACGGACCCGAGGGGTCGGCCCGGCCCTGTTCTCTGGCCAGACCTCGTTGTCCGAGCTCGTGACCCGGGATCCTCGGGTCCGGTCGCCGCGTCGAGCCCCCCCGGCAGCACGCCGCGCGAGGAGGCGTCCCGGGGTCGTGGCGACGCCCAGCGGGCGGGTCGTCGTTGGACGAAGACGCCGGAGTCCCTTGCGGGTCCCCTTCGAGCGCTGCGGACGACGAGCTTAGCGCGCGGGGCTCGCAGGGACGCTCGCCGCCGCCTGCGCCCCCGTTGCCGGGGTGACCGCGACCGCGGCCTGCCGGCTCGGCGGTGGGGCCGGCTTCGGCGGAGGCGGCATGAGATTCAGCTTCAGGAACGCAAGGATTTCTCCCCAGGCCCTCTCGGCGGTGTCGAGGTCGTACGCCCCGAGGTCGCGGGAGAGGAAACCGTGCTTGCCGTCGGCGAACGTGACGACGCGGATACGCGCGCCGGCGTCGCTCGCCCGGAGCTGGGCTTCGGCCGCCTCCGCCGAACGGTCCCGGTCGCCCCGGACGAGCAGGATCGGGGCCGTCACGAGCGAGGGGAGCTTCGCCGGCCGCACGGGGACCGGGTAGGCGAGCGCGACCGCACTGAGGCCCGTGCTCTCGGCGGCGAGGCCGAGCGCGAGCGACGCGCCGTAGGAGGCGCCGAAGACGGCGGAACGGGCCGGGTCGACCATCTCCCGCGCGAGCAGCGCCCGGAGCGCGTCCCGGTAGAGCCCGAGGAGGCCCGCGACCCGGGCGGACGTCACCGGGACCCCTCCGCGCAGCAGGCGACCGCCGTGCAGCGCGGCGTGCAGCCCGACGCCGACCCCGTCGGTTTTGGAGAGGTCCGGTACGAGGACCTCGAACCCCTCGCGTGCGAAGCGGATCGCCGCGTCCAGGAGGGTCGTCGTGATCCCGTAGATCTCCGGCACGACAAGGACGACCGGCCGCCGGACCGCCTTCGTCGGCGAGAGCACGATCGCCGGGGCGTTCCCTCCAGGGGCGGCGGAGGTCGGGTACCAGATCCGATCGCTCCTGTAGACCGGCGCCGCCGCCGTCGGGAGCTTCTCCGACTTGATCCAGGTCTTGTTGAGGAAGTCGAGGACGCAGAGACGGTAGCGCTCCTTCTCGAGGATGACGACGGCCTGGCGCGTGCCGCAGATGTCGCAGACGCCGACGACGCCGCTGCCGAACTCCGCGCCGGGGAGGTCGAGCAACCGGTCGTCGTCCCGCATCGGCCTCGCCGGAAGCTCTCGAGCCGGGGTCGATTCTTAACGGTTCGCTCGCCGGCGGCGAGCGTCGCCGGCCGGCGGCCGCCCCGGACGGCGGGCGGGCCGACGGGCGAGCGTCCAGCGGCTCCGCGGCAGCAGGACGGCGTGCCCGGCGTCCTGCAGCTGTCGCGCGAGCTCGCGGTCCGCGGTGACGACCGTCGCCCCCAGGCGGGCGGCGGCCTCGAGCACCGCCCGGTCGCCGCGGGCCCGGGACCGGACCGGCCGCAGCCGGCGGGC
>JASHSA010000166.1 GCA_030037035.1 Thermoplasmata archaeon | reverse complement strand
CGCGTCGCCTCGCCGAGGACCGCCTCCGGTACGCCGGCGAGCCGGGCGACGTGGATCCCGTAGCTGCGGTCGGTCGCGCCGGGGACGAGGCGGTGGAGGAAGACGATCCCCTCCGGCCGGTCCTGGACGGCGAAGTGGCCGTTCCTCGCGGCGGAGAGCGTGCCGACCAGGCTCGTCAGCTGGTGGTAGTGCGTCGCGAGGATCGCGCGCGAGCGACGGACGTCGTGCAGGTAGCGGAGCGTCGCCCAGGCGATCGCGAGCCCGTCAAACGTGCTGGTGCCGCGGCCGACCTCGTCCAGGAGGACGAGCGAGCGGCCGCCGGCCCCGGCGAGGATCGACGCGACCTCGCTCATCTCGACCATGAAGCTCGACTTCGCGCGGCCGATCTCGTCGGTGAACCCCATCCGCGTGAACAGCTCGGAGACGACCCCGACCTTCGCGAAGCGCGCGGGGACGAACGAGCCGGCCTGGGCGAGGACGACCAGCAGGCCGACCTGGCGCATGTACGTCGACTTGCCGGACATGTTCGGCCCGGTCAGGACGAGGAGCCGCGACTGCGGCTCGAGGTCGACGTCGTTCGGAACGAACCGCTCGGCGAGGAGACGGTCGAGGAACGGATGGCGGCCGTCCCGGATCACGAGGGAGCCCGAGTCGTCGACCTGGGGGCGAACGTAGCCGTGGTGGACGGCGAGGTGCGCGAACGTCGCGAGGACGTCGATCGCGCCGAGCGCCCGCGCGACGCGGTGGACCTGCCGGACGTCGCGGTCGACCGCGAGGCAGAGCTCCTCCCAGGCACCGTCCGCGGCGCTCCGCGCCGCGTCGCGGGCGAGCGCGAGCCGGTCGGAGGTCGCGAGCAGCTCGTCGGTGACGAACCGCTCCCCCTGCGCGACGGTCTGGCGGCGACGGAAGTGCGCCGGGACCCGGCCGAGGTTCGGCCGGCTGACCTCGAGGTAGTGCCCGAAGACCTGGTTGTAGCCGACCTTGAGGGTCTTGATCCCGGTCGCGGCCTGCTCCCGGCGCTCGAGCTCCTCGAGGGCGGCGAGGGCGGCGGCCTCCTCGGCGCGGGCGCGGTCGAGCTCGGGGGAGACGCCGGGCCGGAGCAGCTCGACCGCGCTCGGCGCCCCCGCGACGGAAGGCGGCACGCTCGCCTCGAGGGTCTCGAGGAGCGCGGACGGGGGAGCGAGCTCCCCGGCCAGGCCGGCGAGCAGGGGGGCGGCGAGCGCCTCCCCGAGCTCCGACCGTAGCTCGCCGCAGCGCCGCAGCCCGTCCCGAAGGCGCGCGAGCTCCTCCGGGCGGGCCCGGCGGCCGGCGACGCGCGAGGCGATGCGGTCGAGGTCCCCGATGCCGGCGAGCCGGCCGCGCCATCGGTCGAGGTCGGTCGGCCGGGCGAGCAGCTCCGCGACCGCGGCGAGGCGCGCCTCGATCCGTCCGACGTCGGCGAGCGGGTTCGTCAGCCAGAACGAAAGCGTCCGATGGCCGGCGGCCGTGACGGTCTCGTCCCACGTGCGGAGGAGCGTCGCGCCGGCCGGGTCGTCCGGGTTCATCGGACGCGAGATCTCGAGGTGGCGCAGGCTCTTCGCGTCGAGCACCATCCGGCGCTCCGGGCTCCCCCGCTCGACGGGGGCGACGTGCGGCAGCAGCCGAGGCTGGGTGGCGCGAACGAACGCCACCAGGGCGCGGTCGGTGCGCGCCGACCCGCCGGGCGCGTCGTCCGGCGCGGCGAGCGTCGCCGGAAGCTCCTCCTCGGAGACCGGAGCCGGCGCCGCCTCGAGCCGGGCCGTAGGAAACTCCCGGCGCAGCGCGGCGAGGAGCCCCTCCGCCACCGGGCGCTCCGCCACGTACAGGACCTCCCGGGGCGACAGCGAGGCGAGCGCGGAGACGAGCCCCTCCGCCCCCGGGCCGTCGGCGACGCCCCGGAGCCACTCGCCGGTCGTCACGTCGACCGCCGAGTACTGCCCGGTCCCGCTCGACGGGAGGAGGACGCAGGCGAGGAAGCTGTGCGCCGGTCCGCCGAGGATGCCGTCCTCGAGGACCGTCCCGGGCGTGACGACGCGCGTGACCTCGCGACGCACGAGCCCCTGGGCGTGCTCGGCGTCCTCGACCTGGTCGCAGAGCGCGACCTTGTAGCCCTTGCGCACGAGACGGCCGAGGTAGGTGTCGATCGCGTGGTGCGGGACCCCGGCCATGGGGACGCGCTCGCCGCGACGGTCCGCGCCGCGTGCCGTCAGGACGACGTCGAGCTCCCGCGCGAGGAGACGCGCGTCGTCCCCGAACGTCTCGTAGAAGTCGCCAACGCGGAACAGCACGAGGTGTCCCGGATAGCGGCCCTTGACCCCCTCGTACTGCTCGAGGAGGGGCGTCGACGCCGGCGTCTCGGACATCCGGCTCGTGCAGGGCCGGTCGACCTTAAGGCGCGGCCCAGGGGCGCTGGAACGGGCACGCCGTCGCCCCGACGCGCGGCACGGACCTACCGCTGAGGGGGAGATTTGAACTCCCGTGGCGTTGCCGCCACCAGCTTTCAAGGCTGGCGCCTTGCCGGGCTAGGCTACCTCAGCGCGTGCTCCTATCGGCGTGTCCCCGATTAACCTCTTGCGCGGCGGGGTCCGCGGGGGAGGATGCAGGTGCCGGGAGATCCGCGTCGGGGGGACCGGCCCGACGATTCGAACCCGGGTGGTCAGCTTGGAGGGCTGACATCCTACCACTAGATTACACCTGCAACGCGACCCGCGGACGGCGACCGACCGGCGCCCGGACTAAGAAGAGTTTGCGGTCGGAGCCCTCGGAGGCGGAGC
Source organism: Thermoplasmata archaeon (assembly GCA_030037035.1). Lineage (GTDB taxonomy): Archaea > Thermoplasmatota > Thermoplasmata > Lutacidiplasmatales > UBA184 > Lutacidiplasma. Next base: position 5,181 of record JASHSA010000166.1, on the reverse strand, counting down.
GTCCAGGTCGAGGAGCGCGACCCGCTCGAGGACGAGCCCCTCCCACGCGGACGGCGGCACCGACGCGAGGTCGTCCGGGGTGATCCCGAGACGCGCGAGGAGCCGCTCGTCGACCGGACGGGGGTACGCCGTGCCGTCCGGCTCGAGCCCGAACCGCCCGACGAGCTCCGCCGGGTCCCGGGGCCGCTCCGCGACGACGACGAGCTGCTGGCTTCGGTCGGTCACCCCGACCTTCGCGAGGGCGCGCGGCAGCTGGTCGTCGCCCGCCACGTACAGGACGAACTCGGCCGACGGGTCGCGGAGCCGGGCCCCCCCGCGCGCCCGGGAGCGGCCGAGATGCGCCCACGCCGACAGAAGATGGCGCTCTCCGGCGACCGCCTCCGCGTCCAGGAGCGCGACCAGCCCCGGCCCCTCCTGGGCGACCTCGCGGAGCGAGCGCACGAGCTCCGACGTCGCGGGCAGCGAGGCCCCACGTCGACGGGCGCCGACGGCCCGGAGCGTCCTCTCCTCCGGGGGCGGGAGCGGCGGCACGGCGGCTCACTCCGCCAGGAAGCGGAGGAACTCCTCGCGGGTCCGCGGCTGCAGGGTGTAGTTCTCGCGCTTCTCCCGGCCGATCGTCGACGTCGGGGTGATGCCGTAGTCGTGGCCGGGCAGGACGACCAGGGCGTCGTCCAGGCGGACGACGCGCCCGAGGAGGCTGTCGTACATCGCGGAGGGGTCCCCCCCCGGGAGGTCCGTACGCCCGCACTCCCCGACGAAGAGCGTGTCGCCCGTCGCGACGTGCCCGTCGAAGAGGTAGAGGACGCTGTCGCGGGTGTGGCCGGGGGTGTGGAGGACCTCGACGCGGAGCCCGCCCGCCGTGACGGTCGCACCGTCCTCGACCGCGACGTCGGGGCGGAACGGTACGGCCGAGTGGGCGACGACCTTCGCGCCGGTCCTCTCGACGACGTCCGGGTTCCCGACGATGTGGTCGGCGTGGCTGTGGGTGTTGAGCACGTAACGGACCTTGACGCGTCGCCGGTCGACCGCCTCCAGGACCGTTCCCACGCCGTACGAAGGGTCGATGACGACCCCCTCCCCGCCCTCCCGGTCGGCGACCAGGTAGGTGAAGTTCAGGAGCGGTCCGAGGAGGACCTGGTCGATGAACACGGAGCGGCGGAGCGGCCGCCGGGTATTTGACGGGACGGTCGGCGCTAGCCGCCGTCGGGGTCCCCGCTCCCCCGACCGCTGACGGCGTCCAGCACGCGACGTCCTTCGACCGACTCGGCGTACCAGAACGGCACCAGGATCAGGGCGAACGGTCCGAGGCGGACCGCGTCGCTCGGCGGAGGGACCCGGCGGCTCTCGACGACGAGCGCGCCGGCGTACTGCTCGGTGTGGTCGACCCGGACCGTGTGCGCCCGGCGGATCGTCTCCACGGCGATCGGGGCCGCGCCGGCCTCGCTCAACTGGGGGGCGAGGCGCTCGGAAGGGCCCGGGATCTCGCCGGTCAGTTCGCGCGTGCCCTCCTCCCAGATCTCGCCGCGGCGGGTCGTTGCGTTGACGGCGACGAGGCGCCGGTGGACCGGGCCCCGGCCCCCGTCCGCCGCGACCTCTCGGACCCGGTAGGCGGCGACGTAGTACGGCACGAGGCGCAGCGTGTAGCGTGCGTCCTCCAGCCCGGCGAGCTCCTGGGCCTCCCGGCGGTCGATGCGGGGACGGACCGCGAACGACCCTCTCGTCGCGGGGGGGAACGGGCTCTCGAGCACGGCCTCGGCCGCCTCGTCGGCCGGCTCCGCGCCGGGAACGAGGGCGGACGGGAGGATCAACTCGCCGAGCGCCGGCCCGAGCGCGGACGGTTCGAGGACCTCGATCCCGCGCTCCGCCGCCAGGGCACGGACAGCGTCCCCCGGCTCCTCGTCGTAGACGATCGTCCGATGGACCGCGCCGGCCGGGAACCAGCGCTCCAGCTCCGCCGGCGACCGGCTCCGGGGCGCGAGGACGACCGCACGGTGGTCGACGTTCCGGCAGGCGAGCGTCGCCCCGACGACGTCGTCGACCCGATACCCGGCGGCCTCGAGGACCCGGCGGAGGATCGAGGGCGAAGGGGGCGGGTGCGCGCCGTCCACGGGGACGTCGAGCGGGACCGCCGGGTTATGCGCCTATCGTTCCTCCGGCGGGTCGAGGACGCGCCGGCCCCCCGGCCCGGCGACGCTCCCGGCCTCGTCCTCCGGCGGCGCCTGTCCTCGACAACCTATTTACGGCACGTCCCGGTTCGAATCTCTGACGATGGGAGAGGCGGTCACGCTCCGCGTCGCGGAGGCGTTCCAGCAGGACATCGGTCTCGGGACCGCCCGCCTGGACGCCCAGACCCGCCAGCGCCTCAAGGTCGGCCTCGGCGACGTCGTGGAGGTCCGGGGGCGCAAGGCGACCCCCGCGATCGTCAGCCGCGCCCAGCCGGAGGACGAGGGCAAGACGCTCGTCCGCATCGAGGCGGTCGTCCGTCGCAACGCGGGCGTCAGCATCGGCGACCGCGTCTCGGTCCAGCGCGTCGACTGCCCGAACGCGGACGCGATCACGATCGCGCCGATCTACGCCGGCTCGGCGCGGATGGACCTCGGCCCCGGCCTCGAGAGCTTCGTCTCGAAGGCGCTGCAGCGCCGGCCGTTCGTCCGCGGGGACGTCTTCGTCATTCCCGGGGTGTTCCTGATGGGCGGCTCGCTGCCGTTCATGGTCGTCTCGACCCAACCGAAGGGGATCGTCCAGGTCTCGCCGACCTCGCTGATCACGATCCGCGAGGACACCGTCAGCGAGGCGGAGGTCGCCGCGCCGAGGGTCTCCTACGAGGACATCGGCGGCCTGCGCGAGAAGCTCGGCCGCGTCCGGGAGATGATCGAGCTCCCGCTCAAGCACCCGGAGCTGTTCGACCGCCTCGCGATCACCCCGCCGAAGGGGGTGCTGCTCTACGGCCCGCCCGGGACCGGCAAGACGTTGATCGCCAAGGCCGTCGCGAACGAGGCCGGGGCGCACTTCATCGGCATCCAGGGGCCGGAGATCATCTCGAAGTACTACGGGGAGAGCGAGAAGGAGCTCCGGGAGAAGTTTGAGGAGGCCGAGAAGAACGCGCCGAGCGTGATTTTCATCGACGAGCTCGACTCGATCGCCCCGCGACGGGACGAGGTCGTCGGCGAGGTCGAACGCCGGGTCGTCGCCCAGCTCCTCACGCTGATGGACGGCCTCTCCGGCCGCGGGAACGTGATCGTCATCGCCGCGACCAACCGCGAGGAGGCGATCGACCCGGCGCTCCGGCGCCCCGGGCGCTTCGACCGCGAGATCGAGATCGGCGTGCCGACGCAGGAGGGCCGGCTCGAGATCCTGCAGATCCACACGCGGGGGATGCCGATCGACGGGAGCGAGAAGGAGCGCGACCGGATCCTCAAGGAGCTCGCGGCCCAGTGCCACGGGTTCGTCGGCGCCGACCTCTCGTCGCTCGCCCGCGAGGCCGCGATGCGCGCGCTGCGACGCTACCTGCCAGAGATCGACTTCGACCACCCGATCCCGATCTCGCTCCTCGAGCGGATGAAGGTCACCGAGACCGACTTCCGCGAGGCGCTGAAGCAGATCGAGCCGTCGAGCCTGCGCGACGTCGCGGTGGAGGTCCCCTCCACCCGGTGGGAGGAGGTGGGCGGGGTCGAGCGCGTCCGCCGGGTGCTGGAGGAGTCGGTCGAGTTGCCGTTCAAGAACCCCCAGGTGTACCGCCACCTCGGGATCGAGCCGCCCCGCGGGATCCTGCTCTACGGGCCCCCCGGGGTCGGCAAGACCCTCCTCGCGAAGGCGGTCGCCACCGAGAGCCAGGCGAACTTCATCTCGGTGAAAGGCCCCGAGGTGATGAGCAAGTGGGTCGGCGAGAGCGAGAAGGCGATCCGGATGATCTTCAAGAAGGCCCGCCAGGCCTCGCCGTCGATCGTCTTCGTCGACGAGATCGACTCGATCGCCCCGCGACGCGGGCTGCAGACCTCCAGCGGGGTCACCGAGCGGATCGTCAACCAGCTCCTGACGTCGATCGACGGCCTCGAGACGCTCGAGCGGGTCCTCGTGATCGCGGCGACGAACCGTCCGGATATCGTCGACGAAGCGCTGCTCCGGACCGGGCGGTTCGACCGGCTCCTGTACGTGGAGCCGCCCGACGCGGCCGGGCGGCTCGAGATCCTCACGGTGCACACCGCGCGGATGCCGCTCGCCGACGACGTCGACCTGGCCGAGCTGGCCGCCCGGACCGAGGGGTTCGTCGGCAGCGACCTCGCGGCGCTGTGCCGAGAAGCCGGCCTCACCGCGATCCGGGAGAGCCTGAGGGCCTCCAAGGTGACCCGGGCCCACTTCGACGCGGCGCTAAAGCAGGTCCGGGCCTCCTGCGACCCGGAGACGATCCGGTTCTACGAGGAGTTCGAGAAGCATCTCACGCGCGAGCGGACCGCCCGCCGCCGCGAGGAGCGGCTCGAGGCGATCTATCGCTGACGGCCCCGGCCCCCCCGGGGGAGCAGGGTCCCGAGGGCCCGGGGGCCCCCGCGGCGGCCCGGCCGCCGGAGTTTCCAAGAGAAATCGCTAAGTAATAGGGCCAAGTTCGGCGCCGCGCCTCTCGAAGGAGAGGGAACGAACGGGAGAAGTGAATCCGTTGCGCAGCCCCCTGTACGGCGCCGCGTCGTGGGTCCTAGTCGTCGCCGTGCTGGCGAGCTCGTTCGCGGCGCTCCTAGGGACCGCCGCGGCCGCCAGTTCGACGACGTACACCTTGGCCGGATTCGTCGATCAGCCCGGTGGGCCCGGTGCCCCGCCGGTGCCGGCCGGCGTCACGGTGGACCTCGTCTCCCGCGCGACCGGGGCCACCTACACCACGACGGTGACCGGCAGCGGAGGCCAGTTCTCGTTCACGTCGAGCAGCACCTCGAGCGCCCTGGAGCCGGGCTACTGGGGGCTGTACGTCCCGTCGGAGTCGAACGTGAGCCTGACCGGCTGCAAGCACTGCGCGGTCCTCCCGGCGCTCAGCGCCCCGACGTTCGCCTTCTACAACAAGACGTTCCTTACGAACACGACGTACACCACGGTGATCGGGAACGTCTCGATCCTGCCGTACCAGGCGATCCTGAACGGCACGGTCACGCAGAACGGCACCGCCGTCTCGGACGCGACCGTGAAGCTCCTCGCCCC
>JASHSA010000165.1 GCA_030037035.1 Thermoplasmata archaeon | reverse complement strand
GCGACACCGATGCGCGCTCCCGCGCGCATGACTCCGGATCTCGCGGAGTTCCTCGGACTGTTCGTCGCGAAGGGGTACGCACGCGGTCGGAAGACGGTCGTCTTCGCGAGCTCGGAGGAAGCCCTGCTCCGGCGGTTCGCGGAGCTCGTGGGGAGCGTTTTCGGACTCTCGGCTCGGGCGGAGTGCGCGGGGGAGAGGACCCCCCGCGTCCTCGTCCACAGTGTCCTGCTCGTCCGTCTGCTCTCGGCGTTGGGGACCGGTAGCCTCCCCGCCGACCGGCGGATCCCCTCGAGCGTGCTCGCCTCGGACAACGCCTGTCTGAGCGCCTTCCTTCGAGGGTACTACCTGGGGAACGGAGAGCTCTCTGGCGGGGAGGTGGAGTTCAGCACGCCGAGCGAGCAGCTCCAGACCGAGCTTGCGTACGCGCTGACGCGCTACGCGATCCCGGCCGCCCTCGGTCGACGCACCGTGAACGGCGCGACGCAGTACCGCGTCCGCGTACAGGGGCTCCCCCAGCTCGCTCGCCTGCACGACGCTCTCGCCTCGCCCCACCCCAAGGTCGCCTCCCTCCGGGCCTTCGTCGAAGCCGGCCGGCCGACCTCTCCCGCGACCGAACTCCCCCCGGACGCGTCGACCGCGCTCGACCGCCTCTACCGCGGGGATCGTGCAGGCCCCGGCGAGCTCGCCGACGGGATCGGGCTCCCGTACGATCTCGGCAGCCACGAGACGATCGGCGTCGCGACCTCCCCGAGCTTCCTCGCGTCGCCCGCCGAGGAGGCCTTCGCCCTCCCGGAAGCCCGTGCCGCCCGCGGTCAGGCCGAGCTCCTCCGCTGGATCGTGCCCGACGAGGTCGTGGAGGTCGTCGAGGAGCACGACGGCCCGTACGACGTCTACGACGTCTCCGTGCCGGAGTTCGGCCGCAACTTCGTCGGCGGGTTCGGCGGTCTCCTCCTGCACAACACGGTCACGCAGCAGCAGCTCGCCAAGTGGGCCGACTCGGACATCGTCGTCTACGTCGGCTGCGGCGAGCGCGGCAACGAGATGACCGAGGTCCTCGCGACGTTCCCGAACCTCGTCGACCCGAAGTCGAAGAAGCCGCTCATGGAGCGGACGGTCCTGATCGCCAACACCTCCAACATGCCCGTCGCCGCGCGCGAGGCGAGCGTCTACACCGGCATCACGATCGCCGAGTACTACCGCGACATGGGCTACGACGTCGCGCTGATGGCCGACTCGACCAGCCGGTGGGCCGAGGCGATGCGCGAGATCTCCGGCCGGCTCGAGGAGATGCCGGGCGAGGAGGGCTACCCGGCGTACCTCGGCCGGCGCGTCGCCGAGTTCTACGAGCGGGCGGGCCGCGTCGTCACGCTTTCGCCGGACGGCCGCCGCGGCTCCGTCACCGTGGTCGGGGCCGTCTCGCCTCCCGGCGGGGACACCTCCGAGCCGGTCAGCCAGAACACGCTGCGCGTCGCGCGCGTCTTCTGGGCGCTGGACGCCTCGCTCGCGTCGCGCCGCCACTTCCCGTCGATCAACTGGCTGCAGAGCTACTCGCTCTACGCCCAGGACCTCGCGCCGTGGTACCGCCAGGAGCTCTCCGGCGAGTTCGTGGCGCTTCGCCAGCGCTCCCTCGAGATTCTCCAGAAGGAGGCGGAACTGCAGGAGATCGTCCAGCTCGTCGGGGTCGACGCGCTCCCCGAGCGCGAGAAGGCGACGCTCGACGTCGCGAGGATGCTCCGCGAGGACTATCTCCAGCAGAACTCCTACGACGCCGTGGACACGTACAGCTCGATCCAGAAGCAGTTGCGGATGCTCCGCGCGATCCTCTCGTTCGGGGACCGCGAGCAGGAGGCCGTCGAGAAAGGCGTGACCGTCCAGCAGCTGCAGAAGCTTCCGGTCCGCACGAAGCTCTCGCGCATGAAGTGGATCCCGGAAGCGGAGGTCCCGAGCCAGCTCGACCAGATCGAGCTGGAGGTCAGCACGGCGGTCGCCGCGTTGGCCGCCGGAGGGTCCGGCTGATGGCGGCGAAGGGCGCGAAGGCCGCCAAGGGCGCCGCCGAGGGCCCGGAGGTCCCGGTCGACTACCGGACCGTCGACCGCGTGAGCGGGCCGCTCTTGTTCGTCCGCGAGGTCGACAACGCCGCCTACGGCGAGATCGTCGAGATCACGCTGCCGAGCGGCGAGCGCCGACAGGGCCAGGTGCTCGACTCGCGCAAGGGGCTCGCGATCGTCCAGGTCTTCGGCCCGACGATGGGCTTCAACGTCGAGCGGACGAGCGTCAAGTTCCTCGGCGAGGTCGCGACGCTCGCCGTTTCGAACGAGCTCCTCGGCCGGGTCTTCAACGGCCTCGGCGAGCCGCGGGACGGCGGTCCGAAGATCGTCAGCTCGACGCGCCTCGAGATCGTCGGCAACGCGATGAACCCGTACTCGCGCGAGGAGCCGAGCGAGTTCATCCAGACCGGGATCTCCACGATCGACGTCAACAACACCCTCGTGCGGGGCCAGAAGCTCCCGCTCTTCTCCGGCGCGGGCCTGCCGCACAACCAGGTCGCCGCGCAGATCGTCCGGCAGGCGAAGCTCCGCAACTCGAGCGAGGGGTTCGCCGTCGTCTTCGCGGCGATGGGGATCACGAGCGAGGAGGCGAACTTCTTCCTCAAGGAGTTCGAGACGACCGGCGCGCTCGAGCGCGCCGTCGCGTTCCTGAACCTCTCGAGCGACCCGTCGATGGAGCGCGTCGTCACGCCGCGGATGGCGCTCACCGCCGCGGAGTACCTTGCCTACGAGGAGGACCTGCACGTCCTCGTCGTGCTCACCGACATGACGAGCTACTGCGAGGCGCTGCGCGAGGTCTCCGCCGCGCGGGACGAGGTGCCGGGCCGCCGCGGCTACCCGGGCTACCTCTACACCGACCTCGCGACGATCTACGAGCGGGCCGGCAAGATCCACGGCCGCAAGGGCTCGATCACGCAGCTGCCGATCCTGACGATGCCGGCGGACGACGTGACGCACCCGATCCCCGACCTCACCGGCTACATCACCGAGGGCCAGATGTACCTCAGCCGGGACCTCCAGCGCAAGGGGATCTACCCGCCGATCGACGTGCTGCCGAGCCTCTCGCGCCTGATGGGCCAGGGGATCGGCAAGGACCGCACGCGCGAGGACCACCGCGGCGTCTCCGACCAGCTGTTCGCCGCCTACGCGACGGGGAAGGACCAGCGCGCGCTCTCGGCGATCGTCGGCGAGGAGGCGCTCAGCGCCGTCGACCGGCTCTACCTCAAGGTCGCCGACCGCTACGAGCGCGAGTTCGTCACGCAGCGGCCGGACGAGGACCGCACGATCGACGAGAGCCTGAAGCTCGCCTGGGAGATCCTCTCCGACTTCCCGGACTCCGAGCTGAAGCGGATCCGCCCGGAGTTCATCCAGCAGTACCGCGCGCACGCCCCGGCCGCCGGCGTCTGAGACGGGGGAGGCCGGGCGGTGGCCGTCGAGAACGTCCGCCCGACGCGGCTCGAGCTCCTGCGCACGCGACGGCGGATCGTCGTCGCGAAGCGGGGCCTCAAGCTGCTCAAGCTGAAGCGCTCGGCGCTGATCGCCGAGTTCTTCCGGATCTCGAAGGAGGCGATGCGCCTGCGCGGCGACCTCCGCCAGCGGATCGCCCGGGGCCACGAGGCGATCCGCCTCGCCGAGACGATCGAGGGGCCGACACGCCTGGAGAACATCTCGATGCTGCTGCCGGACGTGCCGGCCGTCGCGGTCGCGACCCGGAACGTCATGGGGGTCCGCACGCCGCGCGTCGACGGGGGCGCCTTCCAGCCGCTGCCGGCGATCTCGCTGCTCGACCTGCCGACGTCCGTCGCGGAGGCGGTGCGGCGCTTCCAGGAGATCTACGAGGTCGTCCTCGACATCGCCGAGAAGGAGAACGCGCTGCGGCGCCTCCTGCGGGAGATCGAGAGGACGAAGCGGCGCGCGAGCGCGATCGAGAACGTGCTGATCCCGCGCCTCGAGGGCGTCGTGCGCTACATCAAGTTCCGCTTCGACGAGATGGAGCGGGACTCGTTCAGCATGCTGAAGACGGTCAAGCGCAAGCTCGGCGCGGAGGGCGAGGGTGTCGCCGCTGCGTAGCCCGGCGCTGCGCCGGATGTCGTTCGTCCGGGCGGCGAGCTTCGCCGGAAAGCTCGCGGCGCTCTTCGCGTTCGTCCTCCTTGCCGGCGCGATCGTCGGGGGAGGGCGGCTGTGACCGAGCCGGCCCCGACGGGAGGCGACACCGCCACCGTCGAGGCGCTGCGCCGGGTGAAGGCGGTCGAGGCGGAATGGGACGGCAAGCTCGCCGACGCCCGCCGGCAGGCGGAGGAGGCGACCCGTCGCGCGCGGGACGAGGCGGAGGCGACGGTCAAGGCGGTCGCCGCCGAGCTGGAGACCGAGCGCGCCCGCCAGCTCGACTCGGCCCGCGCGAGCGCCGAGCGGGAGGCGGAAGGCCTCCGCGCGGACGGCGCGAAGGCCGCCGAGGCGGTCCGCTCCGGCCAGGGCCGACGACCCCAGGAGCGCGGCGACGAGATCGTCGCGGCCGTCCTGGGTCCGTTCGCGGGCGGGTAGGCGCTCCGGGGAGGCTTCGTGGGGCTCCGGCCGGTCGCGATGGAGAAGGTCGCCCTGATCGGCCTGCGCTCCGACGAGGAGCGGATCCTGACGGTGCTGCACGACCTGCGCGTCGCGCAGATCGAGCCGCTCTCGCCCGCGAGCCTCGCCGAGCTCGGGCCGGAGCGCGGCTCCGAGACGCTCCGGCGCATCGGCGACGAGACGCTGAGGTTCCGGGGCCTCCTCGCCGCGCTGCCGGCGGTCCCGAGCCCGGGTCCGCGCCGCTTCTCCTCGCTGGAGGAGGTCCTCGAGCTCGCGCGGTCCGTCCCGATCGACGCCGAGGTCGGCGCGCTCGTCCGCGAGGACGACCAGCTCCAGACCGAGCGCAAGACGGCCGACGACACGATCGCGCTCCTCGGAAAGCTCGACTTCTACGGCGAGCGGCTCGACCTCCTGCGCGCGAGGAACGTCCTCGCCTTCTACGGCGAGGGCGACGCGGAGGCGGTCGAGCGGCTGCGCGCCGCGCTCCCGGCCTCCGCGGACGCGAAGCTCCTCCGCGGCCCGGCCGGCGCGACGAGCCGGTTCCTCGTCGTCGGACGCTCCTCGGCCGGGGAGGCGCTCTCCTCGGCCGCGCAGCGCGAAGGGATCCGCCTCACGAACCTCCCCGACGTCGCCGGTCCCCCCCAGGACGAGCGCGCCCGTCTCGAGCTGCGGCGGGCCGCGATCGACCGGCGGCGCGAGGAGATCCGCGGCCGCCTCGCCGAGGTCGCGACGACGTGGTACCCGACCGTCGCGGCGATCGTCGAGGCGCTCGACGTCGAGAACCGCAAGGCGGAGGTCCTGACCCGCCTCGGGGCGAGCGGCTCGGCGTTCGCGCTCGAGGCGTGGGTGCCGAAGCGCGACGCCGCCCGCCTGCGCTCGGTCGTGGAGGCGGCGAGCGAGGGCCGCGTCCACTTCACGACCGTCCCGACCGACGAGGAGCCTCCGACCCTGATGTCGAACGCGGCCGGCGTGCGGCGGTTCGAGTTCTTCGTCCGGTTCTACTCGCTCCCCCAGGCGAGCGAGTGGGACCCGACCCTCGTCTTCTCGATCGCGTTCCCGATCTTCTTCGGCTTCATGCTCGGCGACTGGGGCTACGGCGTCGTCATCCTCGGGATCTCGCTCTGGATGATCGCCGGCTTCCCGGGGGCGCGGCACCTGCCGAAGGCGGGGCGGAACTTCGTCAAGATGATCATGGGCCCGAAGGGGATGCAGCAGCTCGCCTGGGCGCTCCTGCCCGGCTGCGCGATCGCGATCGCGCTCGGCCTGTTCTGGGACGAGTTCTTCGGCTTCTCCGTGCTGCACACGCTCTTCGGCTACGTCGCCCCGGTGAAGCCCGACTCGAGCGCGGACATCCCGAAGCTGCTGCTGTTCGCGGGCTACGTCGGCCTCGGCATGGTCGTCCTCGGCTTCCTCTTCGGCGCCGTGAAGGAGTACTTCCACCACCACCCCCGGGGCGTGCTCGCGAAGAGCGGCGGGATCCTCTTCGCGTTCGGCGTCGCCTTCACCGGGCTCGCGCTGATCCACCACGCGACCAGCCCGAGCGCCCACCCGATCGACTACGCGTGGTACGTCCTCGTCGGGGTCGGGCTCGCGCTGCTGGTCGGCGGGGAAGGGATCCAGACCGGGATGCTCGGGCTGATCGAGGTGATCAGCCACACCCTGTCGTACGTGCGTCTCGTGGGGATCCTGCTCGCGAGCGTCATCCTCGCGCTCGTCATCAACACGGTCGCGGTCGGCCGGTTCCGCGCCGGCGGGCCGCTCGAGCCGCTCTGGATCGTCGTCGCCCTCGTCGTCCTGCTCGTCGGCCAGGGGTTCAACGTCATCCTCGGCGTCTTCGAGCCCGGGATCCAGGGCGCGCGGCTGATCTTCGTCGAGTTCTTCTCGAAGTTCTACACCGGCAACGGCAAGGCGTTCCGCCCGTTCGGGGTCGCGAGGACCCACACCGTGCCGAGCGTCGACGAGGACGGCAACCTCGGGCCGATCGTCCGGGCCCCTGAGCCGTAGGCCCGCCCGGGAGGGAGGGCCCGCACGTCCGGCCGGCCTACAGCGCCGGCGCGACCAGGAGCCTCGCGAGGCGCTCGCTCGAGAGGCCGTAGAGCTTCCCGAAGGCGAGACGTCGCAGGTCGCCGCGCTCGACCTCGTTGCGGACGAGGTAGGCGAAGATCACCGAGAGCGACAGCGGATAGGTCCTCAGGCGCCGCAGCTCGCGCGCGGCGCGGTCGCGCTGGAGCGCGGTCTCGTAGCCGGTCAGGTTCCCCCCGTCCCGGAACTCCTCGGTCCCCTCCGGCGCCGACGGGAACCGCTCGGCGAGCCGCTCGGCGAGCTCCGGGACGCCCCGCGCGGCGTAGAGGTCCCCGGCCGCCTCGGCGCCGAGGCTCCCGCCCGGGATCCAGCGCGGGAGGAGGTCGGCGACCGGGAGCTCCGAGCGCTTCCCCTTGAGGAGGAGGAGCGCGTTGCGCACGTCGATCTCGCTCGCGAGGAACGCGCGGACGACCCACTCGTCGCCCTGGAAGAAGCGCGCCGCCTCGAGGACGTCGCGGTAGTACTGGCGGTCGAGCGCCGCGAGGACCGGAAAGATGTCGTGCGTCCGCTCGAACGCCTCGAGGAGCGGCAGCACGGTCCCGCCGTAGCCGAACGGCACGAGCGCCGCGACGGTCGCCTCGAGCGTCGGCTGGGCGAGCAGGCCGCGGAAATCGTCGAGCGTCATCACCCCCGCGTAGAGCCCGGCCGGGATGTCGCGGCTCGAGACGAGGTGGTCCTCGGTCTCGCTCAGCGACCGGCCGTACGCCTTCGCGCTGAGGATCAGCTCGACGTTCTCGATGTCCCAGCGGCCGAGATAGGCGGCGACCACGCGCCGCCCGGCGTACGGGCTCGCGTCGTAGGCATGGCGGTTGCTGCGGACGAACGTGCGGTTGATGGCGACCTCGAGCATCGCGCGTCCCGGGTGCGTCGTGCGGGCGCGGACGACCGCGTCGGCGTAGACGGTCGTCTCGAGGAGCTTCGCGAGGTCGGTCGCGTCCTTCGCGGCGAGCAGGCTAGTGTACGACTCCTTCGTGAGGAACGTCGTGAACTCCGGCTCGAGCCGCCCGAGGGCGCTCGCGTATGGGGAGCCGGCCATCGACCGCCGCTGCCGGCTAGGCGAGGAGGCGACGTACGGCGTCCGCGCGCTGGCGGAGCAGCTCGTCGAACGAGAGGTCGAGCCGGCGGTGGCCGTCCTCGCTCTCCGCGACGATCCCGCCGAGGATCGCCCGCGGCGTCGGGTCGAACCCCGGGCCGGCGAGGCGGGCGAGCAGCGTGGCGTCCTCGCGCCGGCCGGAGATCCTCGCCGAGCGGCCGAGCCGCGACGTCGACGAGGCGATCATCCGGCGCACGATCGTCGGGTAGCTCGCGCCGTTGCCGAGCGCGCCGAACAGCTCCCGGGTCTCGGCGAGGCCCCGGTCGAGCCGCTCCTCGCGCGCCTCGTAGAGCATCCGTCGCGCCGCGAGATGGGCGGCGGCGAGCCGCTGGGAGCGCTCCCGGGACGCCTCGGCGTCCGTCGCCTTCCTCGAGGCGGCGCGCAGGGCGGAGACCCGCGCGTCGCGCTCGGCGGCGAGCCGGCCGAGCTCGGCGTCCCGCCGCTCCAGGACCGCCTTCAGCTCGGACTCCCCGCGCGCGCGGATCTCGTCGACGAGACTCTCGAGCGACATCCGCTCCCCCGCGGAGGGCCTAGATGACGTTGAGCAGCAGGATGATCCCGAGCACGAAGCCGATGATCCAGAGCGTCTCGGGAATGACGAAGAAGAACAGGACCTGGCCGAACTTCTCCGGCTTCTCGGCGATGATCCCCATGCCGGCGGCCCCGATCCCCGACTGGGCCATCCCCGTCCCGATCAGGCCGCCGGCGATGGCGAGCCCGGCGCCGATGACGGCGTAGTCGTTCGTGACCATCTCGTGGACCCGCGCGGGCCGAGCAAGGTCGGGTATATAACCGTCCCACGAGCCGGGCCGCCGTCGCACCTCGACCGGGAGCGTCACGCCCGACGGACGGAGGCGCGGGCGACCGTTCAGGACGGCGCCTCGTGGTCGGTCGAGGCCGCGTCCGGGAGGTCCGCCGCGCGGGCGTCCCGGGCCGTGTGGAGCGCCAGCGCGATCGAGCCGAGCCACAGCACGCCCCCGAGGGTCTCGGCGCTGGCGCAGACGACGCAGAGCGCGTGGATCTCGGCGAGCTGCACGTAGATGAAGTAGGCCGAGAGCGCGACGGCGCCGGTGGCGAGGAGCGTCAGGGCGTACGCCGGGCGGACGTCGCGGGGGCGTCGCTCGGCGAGCCCGGCGACGATCATCAGGGCGAGGTACCCCCCGATCCCCCAGAGGTAGTCGGGGATCCCGAGCGTCGTCGTCCTGCCGCTCTCGTCCACGACCGCGCACGAGAAGAACTGGTTGATCGAGCAGACGCCGCGCAGCGACGCCTCGAAGTACTCCACCGCCGCGAAGATCGAGACGAGCAGCCCGAGTCCGCCGGCGAGGTAGACCACCCCGCGAACGCTCTGGGTCCTCACGCGACCTCAGGTGATGAGCGCGAGCATGTTGGTGACGGCGGTCGTCGTGTTGCTCGTCCAGCCGAAGTCCGTATGCAACGTGCCGATCGTCGTCGGCGTGTACCCTAGGTCCTTCGCGATGAACGCCATGAGCCACCACGCCGCCTTCTGGATGACCGTCCACGGATCGCCGTAGCTGCCGACCGCCGCCTCGGTGTTGACCGACTTCAGGACGACGGACGTCCCGTTGGTCATGTTCGACTGGCTCCAGGGGCCGAGCTCCTTGGGGAGGATGAACGAGCCGCGGTGGACCGATTGGCCGTTCACGACCACGAACGGGATCCCGGAGGCGTAGGCCGTCACGTACGCCTGCTGGTAGCAGCTCGCCGTCGCCGGGTAGACGTGAGAGCCCCACTCCTCCTCCTCCGCGGGCTGGAAGGCGACGTCGGGCCCCTTGCCGCTCTTCGAGGTGAGCACCGCGTTCGCGAGCACGATCTCCGGCGTGCCCGGGGCGACGTCGGTACGGTCCGAGTGCGACGTGTTGAGGCTGGTCGGTACGACCGTAGCGTACTCGCTCAGGGCCTTGTAGATCGCCCAGCTGCTCGCCGAGCAGTACGGGCACCACGTCGCGCCGTAGAAGAAGACGACCGGCACCCCGTTCTCCTGCCAGGCGTGGACGGAGAGCGTCGCCCAGCCGGGGCCCCCCTGGCTGCTGAGGCTGGACGCCGGCGGGAGGTACGGACATCCGAAGATGATCGACCCTCCGAGCCCGATCCCCCCGGCGATGACCACCCCGAGGATCACGCCCCCGATGACGGTCGTGCGGTAGATCGGCGACCAGCGCCGGCCGTCCGTCCGGCGCCACAGGGCGTAGGAGAGGACGAAGGCGACCCCTGCGAACCCGAGCGCGACGTAGGGGATCGCCGGCACGAGGAGCCCGATCGGCGACGGGGCGACGAACGCGAGGACGAACCAGATGCCGACCGCCGGCACCGCGAGGTAGCCGATCCTCAGCAGGCTCCACCGACGCTCGAGGTCCTCCTTGCGGCCCCTCTTGGGGGCCGCCGCGGCCTGGACCGCCGTGGGCTTGCCCTGACGGCCCGTGCGGTGATAGAGCGCCCGCAGCGCGCGGCCCGGGCTGCCCGCCGACGCGTCCGCGTGGAAGTCGACCTTCGGGTCGGCCGCGATGTCCTTCCAGTCCCAGCCCTTGGAGCGAAGCTCCTGGACCCGGTCCCAGTCGACCATCGCCGGTCGAACTTGTCACCCTTTTTCTCCTTTCGCCCTGCGGACGTTCGACGA
>JASHSA010000002.1 GCA_030037035.1 Thermoplasmata archaeon | reverse complement strand
TACTACGGCGGCTACATCACCGACATCGGCGCCTCGGTGCCGGAGCGGTTCGTCGCGGCGGGCGCCTCCGCTCCGAAGGCCAGGGGGGCGGAGACTGCCGCCGCGGCGTCCGGCGCGCTCGGAGCCCGTGCCGAGGAGTGATAGGGCTCCGCTCCGTCCTCCGCCGGGGTAGCGATGACCGTCGATTTCGGCTGGGGCAGGAGCCCCGCGATCCGCGTCGCGTCGATCGCCTGGAAAGGTCCCTACAGCGAGCGCAGGATCCGGGCCCAGTTCGAGCGCCTCGACCGCTGGGCGAGGGCGAGCCATGTCCGGACGGGCCGTTGGATCTTTCTGGAGCCGAACGCGCGGGCCTGGGAGGTCGCGCTCGAGCTGCGCGGACCGGCGAGGCCGCCGGCCGGGGTTCGGACCCGCACGCTCCGGGCCTCCCGCTTCGCGCACATCGTCTTCGACCCGGAGGTCGTCGAGCCGCGGGTGGTCTACCACGCACTCTCGGACTGGCTGCGCTGGCAGAAGAAGGAGAAGAAGATCCGCACGGTGACGTCGACGCGGGAGCTCTACCTCGGGAACCCGTGGACCGAGCGCAAGGCCTGGGCCCGGACCGAGGTCCAGTTCCTGGTGCGTCCGTGAGGTCGACGACGGCGCGCGCGCCTCGCGCCGGGGACGTCGCCGCGCTCGGTGCCCCGGGAAGCCGACGTTGACCGTGCCGTCCTCGACGGAGGAGGGGAAGGCCGACCGCCTCCTGCGGGAGGCGAGTGCGCTCGCGGTCGTCGGTTCGCTTCTCGCCCTGGCCGTGCCCGCGGCGCTCGTCCTGCTCTCCGACCGCCGCCTTCAGGGTCTGGTCGCCGGTTCGCACGGGCTCCTCGGCGCGGAAGGGCTCCTGGTCGCCGCCGGCGGGGCGGCGTTCGTGGCGGCGCTGTTCCTCTACCGCCTCGCCTTCTCCCGTCTGAAGCACGTGGACCCCCGGCTCAGGGCCGCGTCGCTCCTCTGCCTGGTCGGCTCGCTCGGAGCGGTCGTCCTGGTCGTCGCCGGGGCCGTTCTTGCCCGAGGCTCCGCCCCTGTCGCGGCGTGCCTCGGGGGGAAGGCGTCGCATGCGCTCTCCTGCCTTCGCTCGGCCGACCCGACCGCGGCCGACCTCGCCGTCGCGGGGTTCTGGCTCGCCTGGCTCGGCGCGCTCGGCCTCTCCCTCGGCCTCGTGCTCTCCGGCCGGCACTTCCGGGCCCGGTCCGTCGTCGCCGGCGGGGGCTGCTTCGGCCTCCTGGCCGCCGACCTCCTCCTTCCGTTCGCGGCAAGCCTCGTGAGTCTCCCGGGCGCCGGCGTCGCCCTCGCGCTCGCGCCGTTCGCCGCGGTCGCCGGCGCGGTCCTCGTGCTGGTCGGTTCGAGGGCGTCGCGCGGGGACGGGGCGTAGGCGGTCGGGCCCGAACCGTCAAGAGCCCCCGGCCGCTCGTCCGCGACCATGCCGGCCGGCGCCGCTTCCCCCACGACCGAGCGGATCGTCCTTGCCGGAGGATGCTTCTGGTGCACCGAGGCGGTCTTCTCCGAGCTTCGGGGGGTCCGCTCCACCGTTCCCGGCTACGCCGGAGGGACGGTGCCAGACCCGACGTACGAGCAGGTCTGCACCGGCCGGACCGGGCACGCCGAGGCGCTTGAAGTGACGTTCGACCCGCGCGAGGTCAGTCTCCACGACCTCTTGGTCGTCTTCTTCACGACCCATGACCCGACGACCCGGGACCGCCAGGGACCCGACTCCGGCACGCAGTACCGGTCCGTCGTGTTCTGGGCGAACGACGCTCAGCGGACGGTCGCCGAGCAGGTCGTCCGGGAGGTGACGGACGAGCGCCTGTACGCGCGGCCGGTCGTCACGCAGGTCGTCCCGCTGACGGCGTTCTACCCGGCCGAGGAGTACCACCGACAGTACTTCCGCCGTCACCCGGAGCAGGCGTACTGCCAGGCGGTGATCGCTCCGAAGCTCGCGAAGTTCCGCAAGGCGCATGCCGCCCGCCTCGCAGCGGCCCCCTGGTCCGACGCGCCCAGCCGCTAGGCGAGCACCGCCAGCGCGGCGAAGTACGCCGCGAACCCGATCAGGATCGCCCCCGACACGACGCCCACCAGGCGCTCGAGGTTCGGGCGCTGTCGCGCGCCGGCGTGGACCGCCCAGGGGAAGACGACGATCCAGACGGCGATCGCCCCGAACAGCCCGAGGAGGAGGACGATCCCGCCGAGGTAGGCGAACGCGACCCCGGCCGTGAGCCACCAGACGATCTGGAACGGGTTCGAGATCCCGAGCAGCAGCGCCCGGGCGAACGCTACCGTCTCGCCCGGGGCCGCCCGCGCGCCGATCGGGGCGCGGAGGAGCCGCGCCCCGAGGTAGGCCATCACGGCGGCGCCGACGGCGTAGATCCCGCGCAGCGCGACGTGCAGGTCGACCGCGCGCTCGAGGACGTAGACGACCGTGCCGAGGATCGCGTCCGCCGTCATCGCGCCGAGGCCGGTGACGACGCCGGCGCGGAACGACCTCGCCGCCGCCGCGGCGATCCACGCGTTCATCGGCCCGGGCGGAACGACCAGCGAGAATCCGAGCAACAGTCCGAACAGCACGTCCTCCGGTAGCGACAGTCCCGCTCACCTCTCGCGCGCGGTCGAGAGTACGGACGAGGGCGGGGGGGCGATGCGGACCCTGGCCCAGGACACCATCAGGTCCAGGGCGGCGGCCGACCCATCCCGGGGAACGTCGTGACGACGGTCCGAGCGAGAGGGCGGGCCGTCGCGATCGCGCCGCCGACCGCGGTGAGCCCGAAGCCGACGACGAACCCCCCGAACGCGAACGGGATGCTCGCGACGGCGCACGCCATCGCGACCCCGCCGAAGAGGCGGCGGGCGGCCGGGACGGTGAGCATCAATCCGCCCGCGACGACCGTGACGAGACCGTCGAGGAGCCCGAGCAGGAACACCGGGCTCGAGAAGTGGAAGACGGTCGCCAGCACGGTGCCGAGCGCCCAGAGGACCAGGCCGCCGGCGGCGATGAACGCTCCTCCCAGCACGGTCAGCACGGCCGCGAGGTAGGGCGGGGGACGCGAGGTCACGGACCGACGGACGGCATGCTCGCACTTACCGCCGCCGCAGGGTCCGTCCTGCGGAGGAAGTACGGTCCGTCACAGCGTCCACGTGGGACCGCCGTAACCCTTCGGGGGCCCCGGGGCCGTGCCCCCGCCGCCGAACGGATCCGGCCGGGGGAGCGGGTTCCGCCCGTCCTTCTTCGCGAGGTAGGCGTCGATCGCTTCCGCCGCCTTCGAGCCCGCGGCCATGGCGTAGACGACCGACTTCCCGCCGGAAGCGAAGACCCCCTCGACGTCGGTCATCCAGTCCGGTCGCTTGCCCTCCGGCCACGGGTGGCGGGACGGAGAGAGGTCGAGCTCCGCCGGAAGCGCGGCGATGTCGGCCCGCTCCCCGACGGCGACCAGGACGGTGTCGCACGGGAGCGTCTCGTCCGACCCCGCGACCTCGACCGTCGTCGGACGCCCGCGCGCGTCGGCCGGACCGGGCCGGACGCTCCGGACGACGATGCCGCGCACCTGGTCGTCGCCGACGATCTCGATCGGGGCGCGCTCGAACAGGAACCGCAGCCCCTCCTCGCCCCCCTCGTCGACCTCCTCGGCGCCGGCCGGCATCTCCTCGCGGGTCCGCCGGTAGACGACCGTCACGTCGCCGCCGTTCGTCAGCCGGATCGCCGAGCGCGCCGCGTCGAGCGCCACGTCGCCCCCTCCGATCACGACGACGCGGCGGTTCTTCCGACCGAAGAGCCCGTCCGGGCCCTCGTTGACGGAGAGCAGGAACGGCAGCGCCGGGAACACGCCGGGAAGGTTCTCGCCGGGGATCCCCAACGCCCGCGGGTCGGAGGCGCCGATCGCGACGTAGACGGCGCGGTAGCCGTCCTTCAAGAGGCTCTCCGGCGTGAACGCCTCGCCCGCGCGCTTGCCCGTCACGAACGTGATGTCGAGGTCGCGGAAGCGGTCGAGGTCCCTGCGCAGCTCCGTCCCTTCGAGGTGGTAGCGCGGGATCGTCTCGACCTGGCCGCCGAGGAACGCCGCCTGCTCGTAGACGGTGACCGGATAGCCGCGGAGCCCGAGCTCCCACGCCGCCATGAGCCCGGCCGGGCCGGCGCCGATGACGGCGATACGCTCCGTGCGCGGGGCGCTCGGCACGTAGACGAGGTCCGAGCGGCCGAGCTCGAGCGCCGCGCGCTTCAGATGGCGGATCGCGATCGGCGTGCCGCGGCCGCCCATGACGCAGTCCTCCTCGCAGTAGTGGTAGCAGCACTTGCAGAGGACCGTCGCGAGCGGATTGTCAAGCAGCGTCAGGCGCGCCGCGTCGTCGAACCGTCGCTGGGCGATCAGGCCGAGATAGCCCCGGCAGTCCTGCGTGATCGGACAGGCCTGCACGCAGAACGGCATCGCGCACTGGAGGCATCGTTGACCCTCGAGGACCGCCTCCTCGCGCGTGTACGGCTGGAGGATCAGGCCGAACGAGCCGACGCGCTCCCGCCCGGTCTCCTCGTCGATCGGGGTCCGTTCGTAGCGGAATCCGCTCATCGCCCCTCCGCACGATTCAGACCGGGGTTCGGGTAAAGCCTCAGCGGGCCGAGGCGAACGGCCCGGCGACGATCGATCCCGGCGCGAGCCGCCCGGCAAGAGCTCCGAGCCCCGCGGGGGCCTTCCGCTCGAAACCAACGTCTTTTGAACCCCTCCTGCGTAGGAGCGAAGGATGCCGCCTCCGCCCGACATCGTCGGTCCACGACCGGTCGAACTGATCCTCTACCGCTGCCTCGTCTGCGGTTTCCAGTCCCTGCGGGGCGAGGAGATCGGCGAACACCTGATGCAGCATACCGAGGCGGCGAAGTACACCTTCTCGACCGTCGTCAAGTAGGCGACGGGAACGCGCGTCTCCCGCCGCCCGCTCACGCCTCGACGGCTACCGGCGGTGCCGGCGTCACTGCCGAGGTCGAGCGCTCGAGCTCCCCGGCCTTCCGCGCGACGCGCACCCGCGCCGCCTCGAGGTAGGCGAGATGCTCGGCGAGCTCGGCCTCATCGAGATCGCACATCCGGCCCCCCCAGCCTCCTCCGCGATTTAGCCCCGCCGGACGCCGGGGCGGCGTCAGCTCCGGCGTCCGGACGGCGGCTCCTGGGCCGCTGCGGGGCGGGGCGTGAACGTCATCGAGATCGAGTTCACGCAGTGGCGGACGTTGCGGGGCGTGAACCCCTCCCCCTCGAAGACGTGCCCGAGATGCGCGTCGCAGCGGGCGCAGCGGATCTCCACCCGCTCGCCGTCGGCGTCGCGGAGCCGCTTCACCGCGCCCGGGACCTCCTGGTCGAAGCTCGGCCAGCCGCAGCGTGCGTCGAACTTGTCCTCGGAACGGTAGAGCTCGGCCCCGCAGCGCTTGCACGCATACGTCCCGGCCGCGAACGTACGCTCGAACTCGCCCGAGAACGGCCGTTCCGTCCCGCGGTGGACGATGACGGACTCCTCGGCCCGGGTCAGCTTGCGCCAGTTCGTCTTCGAGGCCTCCATCGTCCTTCCGACGCGGCTTCCCCTCTTTAGTCCGGCTCCGCGGGAGGCCTCCGGACCCGGCCCCCCGTCCGTGCGGCTATATCCCCCCGGCCCGGAGCGGTCCGGCGACGACGGCGATGCCCGAGCGACCGCGCGACGACCGGCACACCCCGGCGCCGGTCCGCCTCATCGACCTCGAGGGGGCAGAGCGTCAGCGCGCGATCCCGGCGATCCGCGACGGGTTCGTCGGCCTCTACCGCTGGCACGCGAAGCGCGAGCTCGCCGAGGTCCCCTGGGTCCGCGCCGCGGTCGTCGGGGAGAACGTCGCCGGGGTCGCGCTCCTCGACCGGCTGGTGCCGGAGGTCGGCTACGTCTACTACATCATGGTCCTCTCCGAGCACCGGCGCGCAGGGATCGGCGGCCTCCTCCTCGATGACGCGCTCGCCGGCTACCGTCGCCGCTCGGTGGAGGTCGTCTACGCGGCGGTGCAGAGGACGAACGTGCCGTCGCAGCGCCTGTTCGCCGGCCGGGGGTTCCGCGAGGTCGGCCGCCGGGAGGAGCCGCTCTGGAAGGACGGGGGGCTCGGCGCCTGGGGTCTGCGGAGCCGCATGCGCATCGTCCCCGGCGAGCAGCTGCTCGGCGTTCGCCTTGCGCCGCGCGGGACGGCGCCGCCGTCGGGCTAGGGCGGGGCCGCTCGCGCCCTCGTGACCGGGGTCGCGGAGGGGACCCTCGACAGGTTCACGAGGCCCACGAACAGCAGGATGATCCCGACGAACTCCGCATAGTACAGCAGCACCGGGAACGACGCGATGTAGAGTGCCCCGCCGGCGCCGAGCACGCACGCTCCGGAGAGCATCGTCACGTGGCTCCAGCGGAAGGCGCGCCGGAGCGACGCCACGGCGGTGCCGAGCAGCATCACCGTCGCCGGCACCGTCACGATCGACGAGAGCACGAGGAGGAGCGTGGGCGGGTCGCCGACGATGATCCCCGCGGTGACCATCGTCCGCGGCAGCGGCGTGAGGAAGCTCACGGCGGCCGTGAGCGCGAGGGCGCTCCCCTCGAACGCCGCGAACCCCCGGGCGAGCCGGGGTCGGCGCAGGGTCCCGGCGGCGCCGAGCGAGAGGACCCCGACGATCCCCGCGGAGAGGAAGACGTAGGCCTGGAGCAGCCGCGTGTCGACGACGCCGAGGTAGGCGGCCAGTTCGATCGCCATCGCCGCCGCGCCGAGCGCCATCCCGGCGCCCCACATCCCCTGCGCAGGCTTCCGGGTCCGTAGCGCTCGGACACTGCCCCGAGCGGCGAGGACGCCGAGCGCCGCACCGAGTCCGCCGAGGGAGACGGCGATCGACACGCCTTCGGGCCCCATCGATCCACGGGAAGGTGGCACGACGGTTCATCCGCTGCGGGTCCGGACCGACCGCGGCCTGGCCTGCCCCGCCCGCGCGACCGACCTCGGCCCACCACGGGCCCCAGCGACAACGGTTTGGCGCCCGTGACGTCGCGGTCAGGGAGGGCGACCATGGTGCAGAAGGTGAGCGAGGTCGTGGGGACGTCGAAGGAGAGCTTCGCCAAGGCGGCCGAGAACGCCGTGGAGACCGCGGCGAAGACGGTCCGGAACCTGCGGTGGTTCCGGGTCACCGAGCTGGAGGGCCGGGTCACCGACCAGAAGGTCAGCGAATACCATGCGACGGTGAGGATCTACTTCGACCTGGGGCCGTGATCCTCCGGAGCCACCCCCACCGACCGGTCGACGATCGTAGCTCGGCGAGCGGCTCGCCCGGCGGCCCGCAGCCGCGATCCCGGAGGCCGGCCCCTACGGTTGGCCCGGGGCTCCCGGAGCAGGGGGTGCCGTCGGGGAGAACGTAGCCCCCCCGCCGGTCGACGGGGACGCCCGGGCGACCGGGGCACCGGGGAGCCCCTGCTCGGGCACGAACTGCCATTCCTTGAGCAAGCTCTTCGGGCGCACGCGGATCTTCACGGTCTCCGGCGCGGGACGGATGAGGTTCCAGCCGGCCTTCGTGAGCGCGGCCCCGACGGCGACCATGATCCCGAGGGCGATGACGAGCAGCAGGATCGAGACGAACGGTCCGAGGAGCGACGACAGGAACCCCGACGCGGAGCTCCCCAGGCCCGCGAAGATCGACGAGAGCGAGGACGACGGCTGTCCGACCCCTCCGGAGGTGCCGTCCTTCTGCACCGTCACGACGGCCTGGGCGATCGACTGGTGTCCGGCGGCGTCGGTCACGGTCAGCGAGACGTTCTCGCTGCACGACGCGCACGCCGTGGCGTACGTGTGCATCGGAGGGTTCTCTCCGGAGTACGTCGTTCCGTCCCCGAAGCCCCACAGCCAGGAGGTGATCGTCGAATCGTTGTCGGTCGACGTGTCGGCGAACGTCACGTTGTAGTTCTTGGAGCCCCACGTGAACGAGGCGGTGAGCCCGGACGTCGTGGACTTGCCGAACTGCTTGTCCTGGCTCTTGACGAAACTGCTTGGGTCGTGAGCGAGCCCGTAGGCGATGTCGAACGTCAGCCCCAAGAGCCCCACCCCGACGAGCAGGACCACGACGCCCGTGTAGACCCCCGCGCGCTCCGAATCCATCGCCGCTCCCTGAACTTCACCGGGGGGCGGGCTATTTCCATGTGTTGTTCGGCCGGCGGAGAACGCGGGCCGGCCCGCGGGGCGTGCGGCTCAGGTGCCGGGCCGTCCCGAGGCCGCCCCGGCCGATCGGGCGGCCTCGCGGTCGTAGAGGAAGCCGACATTGTCGCGATAGATCGTGGAGAGCTTCCAGCTCCCGAACGGCTCCGGCGGGGGCTGACGGACGAGCTCCTCCCGGGGGACGCCGCGGGCGCAAGCCTCGGCGGCGGACCTCCTCAGGAGCGCGAGGTAGCGCGCCATCTCGCGGACCGCGGCCGCGTCGGAGACCGGGCCGTGGCCCGGCAACGTCCTCTCGCCCCGCAGCCGCTCGACCTCGCCGAGGATGCGGGCGAACTCCTCGGGATTGCCGTCGCCGAGCGACGGATGGAAGCCGACCGACAGGAGGTCGCCGAGGAACACGATGCGCTCCTCCGGGAGGTGGACGAGGACGTCGCTCGGAGAGTGACCCCCTCCGAACGTGAGCAGCCGCGCCGAGCGGCGGCGACCGTGCACGACAAGCTCGGACTCGAACGTGAGGTCCGGTGCCCGGAAGGCGAGGTCCGGCGCGGTCGCGAGGATCCCGCCGAACCACCCTTCGTAGACCGCGAGGTCGTCCGGCGGCATCGACGCCGCCGCGGCGCGCAGCCGCTCGAGCTCCCCTTGGGCCTCCTGCCGGTCGGAGCGCAGGTGGAGCGGTCCCCGCTCCAGGACGAGCTCCCGGACCCGTCGCGTCGAGACGACGTGGGCGGCGCCGACCGCCGCGCTCCCGCGGACGTGGTCGCCGTGGTAGTGGCTGTTGACGAGGAGCCCGACCGGCGAGCCGGTGAGGCGCTCGGCCGCCCGGCCGAGCGCCGTGCCGGCCTGCGGCGTCAGCATCGCGTCGAAGACGAGCGAGCTCCCGCCGAGGTCGACGATCCCGGAGTTGCAGAGCGCGAAGCCCCTCGGCGTCGCGACCGCAGCGTGGACCCCCTCGGCGATCTCCTCGAGGACGAAGTGCTCGGAGACGCCCGACACGCCCGGGGCACACGCCGGGGCCTTTCGAGGCTTTCGGAGCCGGCACGAGGATGGGGACCGGTCAGGGGCGACCCTGGGATCGGTCCGGTCGACGGGGGCCGTAGCCGCGGCGGCCGCGTCGGCGGTCGTCGCCGTCCCGTCGGGCCCCGCGACCGAAGCGACCGCCGTGATCCCCACGACCCCCGTGGCGACCGTGCCCTCCCGGACGACCCGGGGCAGACGGCGGGCGCGGGGGGGCCGCGGCGTCGTAGGCGAAGCCGGGGATCTTGGCGCGCGGGATCGGGAAGCCGAGCAGCCGCTCGATCCGGCCGAAGTCGGCGTCCTCGTCGGGACTGACCAGGGTGTAGGCGTCGCCCCGCGCCTGGGCGCGCGCCGTCCGTCCGACGCGGTGGACGTAGACCTCCGCTTCGTGGGGGACGTCGAAGTTCACGACGTGGCTGACGCCCTCCACGTCGATGCCGCGGGCGGCGATGTCCGTGGCGACGAGCACGCGATGGTCGCCGCCGCGGAATCCTTCGAGCGCCTTGAGGCGCTGGCTCTGGCTGCGGTTGCCGTGGATCACCCCGGCGGGGATCGACCAGCGCGTCAGCTGCTGCGCGAGGCGGTTGGCCCGGTGCTTGGTCCGCGTGAAGACGAGCACGCTCGTCATCGTCGCATCGAGCAGGAGCTCGCGGAGCAGTTCGGCCTTCAGGTGCGCGGGGACCGGCAGCGCCAGGTGCGAGACGCCGACGGCGGCGACGGTCGTCGGGTCGACGTGGACCATCCGCGGCGAGCGCAGGAACTCCCGGGCCAGCTCGACGACCGCCGGAGGCATCGTCGCGGAGAACAGCATCGTCTGCCGTTCCCGCGGGAGCGCCTTCAGCACGCGCCGAACGTCCGGCAGGAACCCCATGTCGAGCATCCGGTCGGCTTCGTCCAGGACGAGGATCTTGAGGTCCTTCCAGTCGAGATGGCCCTGCTCCATCAGGTCGAGCAGTCGGCCCGGGGTCGCCACGACGATCTCCGCGCCCCCCCGCACGGCCCGGATCTGGGCGTCGTAGCCGACCCCGCCGTAGACGGCGACGCCCCGCCGGCGGGTGTATCGGCCGAGCTTCGCGAGGAACTCCTCGGCCTGGAGCGCGAGCTCGCGGGTCGGCGTCAGGACGAGGGCGTAGATCCGGCCCGGAGGGAGGTCGAGCGTCCGCTCGAGGATCGGCAGCAGGAACGCGGCCGTCTTGCCGGTCCCCGTCTGAGCGGTGGCGACCAGGTCCCGACCGAGGACCGCCTCCGGGATGGCGCGGCTCTGTATCGGGGTCGCGGACTCGTAGCCCATCTCGCGCGCCCCGGCGTGCAGGCTCGGGTGGAGGGGAAGCTGGTCGAAGCGGACCTCCGGCTCGTCCCGTCCCGCGGGGGGAGGATGCGTTCGACGCTGCGGCTCCGGCATCGCGAGGGCTGCGCAGCCGCCCGACGGTTATGAAGCGGCCGGACCGCTCCCGGGCTCTCGGGGCTCCGGACCCGCCGGCGCGGCGAGGGGAGGACGACGGAGGTCGGAGGGGACCTGCGGCGGGGGGCTCACGCCGACGGGCCGGTCGGCCATGCGCTTCGGTCGACGTGCCACTCGACGGACTCCTGCGCGCGGACCCGGCCGGCCGGCAGGTCCCGAGCGCCCGTCGTCCCGTCGTCGGAGAACAGCGAGCTCAGGACCGGGCGCTTTTCGGCCCCCCAGGCGAGGAAGATCGCGTGACGGACGTGCCCGATCCCCTCGAGCGTCAGCGTGACCCGCGGGACGCGTGGCTCCTGCGTCGGGGAGCGTTCCGCGACCGACCACCGGCCGACGACCGCCAGGCTCGGCCGGCCCGGGAACAGCGACGCGGTGTGACCGTCCGGGCCGAGCCCGAGCACGGCGACGTCGAACGCCTGCCGGGGCCGCGGGGACGACGCGCCGGGCGCGAAGCGCTCGCGCAGGAGCCCGTCGTAGCGGTCGGCCGCCTGCTCGGCCGGCAGCTCCGTCGGCACGGGGAGGATCCGCTCGGCCGGGACCCGCGCGGGCGCGAGCCACAGGCGCCTCGCGAGCCCGAAGTTGCTCCGGGGGTCGTCCGGAGGGACGACGCGCTCGTCGCACCACAGGACCGTCCAGGGCTCGCCCTCCGCCGCCGCGGCCCGACGCGAGGCGAAGGCGCGGAACATCGTTTCGGGGCTACGGCCTCCGCTGACGGCGATCGCGAAGGCGCCTCGCGCGCGGATCGCCTCGGCCGCGAGGTCGAAGACCCGCTCCGCGACCGCGCGCCCGCCGGCCTCCGCGTCGGCGTGCACGATCGGCCGGAGGCTCATCCTTCCGACCAGGCGTGGCCGAGCTCGCCGGGGAGCCGTTCGGCCTCCTTCGGACCCCAGGACCCCGCCGGGTAAGGGAGCAGCGGCGGCGGCCGCTCCAGGATCGGGGCGTAGACCTTCCAGGCGGCCTCGACCTCGTCGGCGCGAACGAACAGTGTCGGGTCGCCGCGCATCAGGTCGACCAGGAGCGTCTGGTAGGCGTCGGCGAGCGGCCCGAACGCCTCCGAGTAGAGGAAGTGGAGCCGGTGGGTCTCGAGCTCGATCGCGTGCCCCGGCCGCTTCAGCTCGAAGGCGAGCTCGAACCCCTCGTCCGGTTGCAGCGTGATCGTGAGCGTGTTCGCCGTGACCTCCGGAGGCAGGGGACCCCGGAAGAACCAGACCGGCGGCTGGCGGAAGTGGACGACGATCTCCGTCCGCTTCTCGGGAAGACGCTTACCGGTCCGCAGGAAGAACGGCACGCCCTGCCAGCGCCAGGTGTTCACGTTCAGCCGCAGCGCGACGTACGTCTCGGTCGTCGACGTCCGCCGTACGCCGTCCTCGTGGCGGTAGGCGCGCAGCCGCCGGCGCCCCGACCGGCCCGGGCCGTACTGCCCCCGCACGACGTCGCCGGGCCGTACCGGCGCGATCGCGGCGAGGACCTTGACCTTCTCGTTGCGGATCGCGTCGGCGTCCATGCTCGACGGCACGTCCATCGCGGTGAGGCTCAGCAGCTGGGTCAGGTGGCTCTGGACCATGTCCCTGAGGGCGCCGGCCCGGTCGTAGTACGGCGCCCGGTCCTCCACGCCGAGCTGCTCGGCGACCAGGACCTCGACGTGCGAGATCCGGTCGCGGTTCCAGACCGACTCGAACAGCATGTTGGCGAACCGGAAGACGAGCAGGTTCTGCACCGTCTCCTTCCCGAGGTAGTGGTCGATCCGGTAGATCGACCGCTCGTCGAACTCCGCGTGGAGCTCGCGGTTCAGCTCCTGCGCGCTGGCGAGGTCGGTGCCGAACGGCTTCTCGATCACGAGCCGGGTCCACCCCGGCCCCTTCGCGAGACCGGCGGCGCCGAGCGCGCGCACGACCGTCGGGATCGCCTCGGACGGCAGGGCCAGGTAGAAGACGCGGTGGCCCGGAAGGCGCTCGGCCCTCTCGATCGCCTCGAGGCGCGCGCGCAGGCGGGCGTAGTCGGCCGCCGTGCTCTCGCCGAGCGAAGCGTAGTGGACCCGGTCCCGGGCCCACCGTCGTGCCGTCGCCGCCGGTACGCCGTTCTCGGCGAGCGAGCGCTCGACGAGGCTCCGGTATCCACCGTCGTCCAGCCCCTGGCGGGCGCAGCCGAGCAGCCGGAACGCGGGGGGGTGCTCCTCGAGCGTGCCGGAGACCTGGTAGAGCGCCGGCAGCAGCTTGCGTCGCATCAGGTCGCCGGTCGCCCCGAAGACGACGAAGACGTGCCGGTCGACGTGAGGGCGTGCCAACGGCTCACCCGGGGTTGACGGCGTGGCCGCCGAACCGCTGGCGCATGGCGGCGAGAAGCCGCTCGGCGAACGGGTCGGCCTGCCGCGAGCGGAGCCTCCGCTCGAGCGCCAGCATGATCACCGGCGCCGGGATGTCGAGGGCGATCGACTCCTCGACCGTCCAGCGGCCCTCGCCGGAGTCGCGGACGTAGGGGGCGATCGTCTCCAGCTCCGGCCCGGAGGCGAGGATGTCGGCGGAGAGGTCGAGCAGCCAGGAGCGCACGACGCTCCCGTACCGCCAGATCGTCGCGACCTGCGCGAGGTCGAGCTTCCAGTCGCCCTTCGCCCGCAGCACGTCGAACCCCTCGGCGTACGATTCCATCAGACCGTACTCGATCCCGTTGTGGACCATCTTGACGTAGTGGCCGGCGCCGCTGCCGCCGACGCGCCCCCAGCCCTGCGTCGCCGACGGCGCGAGGCTCGCGAAGATCGGCGCGAGGCGCCGGGACGCCGGCTCGCTACCCCCGATCATGAGGCAGTAGCCTTCGGCCTCCCCCCAGATCCCTCCGCTCACGCCGACGTCAAGGAAGTCGACGCCCGCCGCCGTCGCCTGGGCCGCGTGTCGGATCGAGTCGGTGTAGTGCGAGTTCCCCCCGTCGATCAGCGTGTCGCCCCGCGAGAGCAGGCCGAGCGTGTCGGCGACGTACTGCTCCGTCGTCTCGCCGGCCGGCACCATCAGCCAGACCGCCCTCGGGGGAGCGAGCTTGCCGACGACGTCCTGGAGCGAGGTCGCTCCCACCACGCCGTTCGCGACCGCCTTCGCGACCGTCTCCGGCGTTCTGGCGTAGCCGACGACGCGGTGGCCACCCTTCACGAGGCGGGCCGCCATGCCGCCGCCCATCCGTCCGAGCCCTACGATCCCGACCTCCATCGCGCTCTCGCCTCCGCCTGCGGTCCGGGGCTCCCCGTCCTCGCGCCAGGCGGCTCGGCCCGGAGTGGGGGTCGCCGCGACGCTGCCGCGGGGCACGTCACGGCACGACGGGCGCCCGCGAGGCGCGGGAGCCGGGACCGTTCGGCCCCACGCGGGCTTGCGTTATGACGTACGCCCGTCGGGGTTCCCGGAAACGTCGGCGCCGACCGCGGAGGCGATCCTCGCGAGCCGTTCGGCGGTCGCCGCGCCCAGGTCGACGGACAACAGTCGGCGACGCTTCTCCGCAAGCGCCCCGCGGTCCCCGCGAGCCTGCGCCCGAACGATCTCTCCGAACGTGAGCCCGAGCTCCGGGACGTCGAGCCGACCGGTCGGCTCGTCGACGATCTGGAGGAAGACGCCCGAGGGGGGACCCCCCTTGTGCAGCTGGCCGGTCGAGTGCAGGAACCTCGGGCCGTAGCCGACCGTCACGACGACCCCGAGGCGCCGGCGCAACGCGGAGGCGAGGCGGGCGAGGGCCGCGTCGGTCGGCGGGGTCGGGGCCAGGAACGCCTGGAGCGCGACGTAGTCTCCCGGACGCACGAGCCGGAGCCACCGCTCCAGCGCCGCCTCCAGCCCGTCCGCCGGCCCGAGGCGCAGCGGCGCGTCGGTCTCCGGGCCGGCCGCGGCGGAGGCGGCGGGCGCCATCGCCGCCCGCGCGAGCTCCTTCGCGTGCTCGACGTCCGGCTGGTCGAACGGGTCGACCTCGATCACGGCCCCGCAGGCGGCGATCGCGAACTCCCAGCGGAAGAACTCCCGACCGAGGTCGAACGGGTCGTCCAGGCGCAGCCGCAGGACCGGCGTGCCGTCGGCGTCGTGCGCCTCGATCGCCTGGAGCGCCGCGCGGTCGCTCCGGGCGCCGAGCCCGAGGTCGACGTAGACGACGTCCGCCCCGGCCGGGAACTCGGAGGGAGGAGGCGGGGTGCCGACCGGCACGATCCCGCGACCGATCTTGCCGAGGCTCTCGGCGACGAGCTGCTCGGCCCAGGACGGGAACGGCCGGAACGCCTTCGTCGGGAGGAAGACGAGCTTGTCGCGGCCGGCGCGCGCGAGCTCGCCGAGGGTCGCCCCGAGCCGGAGCCCGGGGTTGCGCGAGACGTCGGTCCGCTCGTTGCACCGCGCCACCATCGCGCGCGCGCTCGCGAGCAGACCGCCGACGTCCGCGCCGGCGAGCGCCGCGGGCACGAGCCCGAACACGGTGAGGGCGCTGTAGCGTCCGCCGACGTCCGTGGGGGCGGTGAAGCAGGCCCGGAACCCTCGTGCGGCGGCGAGCGCCTCGAGCTCCGTCCCGGGGTCGGTGATCGCGACGAAGCGGCGACCGGGCTCGCCGGGAGCGCGCCGCGCCCGCTCCCAGAAGAACCGGAAGAACGCGTTCGGCTCGAGGGTCGTGCCGGACTTGCTCGAGACGACGTAGAGGGCGTTCTCGACCGGCGCCGCCTCGGCGCAGGCCCGGACCGCCGCCGGGTGCGTGCTGTCGAGCACGGAGAGGCTCGGCCGACCCTCCCGACGGGGCAGGGTCGCGCAGATCGTCTCCGCGGCGAGGCTCGAGCCGCCCATGCCGAGCAGGACGACGTGCTCGACCCCGTCGTGCACCACCGCCTCGGAGAACGCGGCGAGCTCGTCGACCCGGGAGGCGCTCTGCTCCGGGGCGAGGAGCCACCCCAGCCGGCTCGCCACGTCGGAGGGGGTCGCCTTCGGCCAGAACGTCGGGTCCCTGCGCCAGATCCGTCCGACCGCGTCCTCGCGCCCCCACGCCTCGAGGCGCGCGGCGACGCTCGCCTCCACCTCGTGAAGGCTCCAGGGACCGCACGTCGGGTCGGGAGCCGCCTCCCCGTCCGAGGGCTCCCCCCTGCGCCGCGAGGCGCGTCGCGAGCCCGCCATCGCGCGCTACGTCGCCCCCGCGCCGGCCCCGACGAGGCCGAGCGCAACCTCGAGGACGTGCTCGACGGTGAAGCCGAGCTTCTCGTAGACGACCGGCCCGGGCCCGGAGGCGCCGAACCGTGAAAGGCCGACGATCGCCCCGCCGGGCCCCGCGTAGCGTTCCCAGCCGAGCGGGCTCGCCGCCTCGACGACGAGCCGGGGAACCCCCGCCGGGAGCACGCGGTCGCGGTAGGCGGGTTCCTGCTCC
Organism: Thermoplasmata archaeon; assembly: GCA_030037035.1. GTDB lineage: Archaea > Thermoplasmatota > Thermoplasmata > Lutacidiplasmatales > UBA184 > Lutacidiplasma. The sequence continues at coordinate 15,245 of JASHSA010000002.1, read as the reverse complement.
TCGAACAGCTCCCAGGACGGCATCGACACGACGCGGGCGCCGACGTGCCGCTGCGCGAGCGCCTCCCGCGCGGCCAGCGCGAGATGGACCTCCGAGCCGGTCGCGATCAGCACGAGGCGGGGCGGCGCCGGGCTGGCTTCGGCGAGGACGTAGGCTCCCCGCCCGACCCCCTCACGGATCGGGTACGTCCCCGGGTCGAGCACCGGCAGCTTCTGCCGCGTAAAGACGAGCGCGACGGGCCCTTTCCGTCCGACCGCGGCCCGCCAGGCCTCGACCGTTTCGGTGGCGTCGGCCGGTCGGAGCACGGTCATGCCGGGGATCGCGCGGAGCGCCGCGAGGTGCTCGACCGGCTGGTGGGTCGGCCCGTCCTCGCCCAACGCGATCGAGTCGTGGGTGAAGATGACGATCGTGCGGGTCTTCGCGAGGGCGCCGAGGCGAAGCGACGGGCGGGCGTAGTCGGAGAAGACGAGGAACGTCGCGCCGTACGGCCGCACGCCGCCGTGCAGGGCGAGCCCGTTGAGCATGGCGACCATCGCATTCTCCCGGACCCCGAAGTGCAGGTTCCGTCCGCACTCCCCTTCGAAGGAGAAGTCGCCGACGTCCGGAACGAGCGTCTTGGTCGACGGCGCGAGATCGCCGCTGCCGCCGAGGAGCGCCGGCCACTGCGGGGCGATCGCCGCGAGGACCGTCGCCGAGGCGTCCCGCGTCGCGACCGACGTGCCGCTCGCGAACGCCGGGAGCGACGGCGACCACACTTCGGGCGGAGAGCCGTCCTGGTACTGCAGGAACTCTCGGGCGAGGACGGGCTCGGCGCGTCGATACTCCTCGAACTGCTCCTGCCAGGCCTCCTCCCAGGCGCGGCCGCGGCCGAGCGCGCGGCGGAAGTGGCTCTTCGCCTCCTCCGGGATGAGGAACGGCGGCTCCACCGGCCAGCCGAGCTTGCGCTTCGTTTCGCGCGTGCCTTCCGGACCGAGCGGCTCGCCGTGGGCCTCCTTCGTGTCCTGCCGGGGGCTTCCGTAGCCGAGGTGCGTCCGGATCCTCAGGAGCCAGGGGGCGCCGGGCTTCGAGAGCGCCCGGCGGAGCGCCCCGTCGATCGCGTCGACCGAATTGCCGTCCTCGACCGCGGCGACCTGCCAGCCGTACGCCTCGAAGCGACGGCCGACGTCCTCGGTGAACGTGAGGCTCGTGGGGCCCTCGAGAGAAACGTGGTTGTCGTCGTAGAGGACGACCAGCGGGTTCGCCTTCATCGTCCCGGCGAACGACGCCGCCTCGGAGCCGATCCCCTCCATCAGGTCGCCGTCCGAGCAGAGCGCGAAGGTCGTGTGGTCGACGATCTTGTGGCCGGGACGGTTGTAGCGGCTCGCCAGGTAGCGCTGGGCGAGCGCCATGCCGACGGCGTTCGCGAGACCCTGACCGAGCGGGCCGGTCGTCGCCTCGACGCCCGGAGTGTGTCCGGCCTCGGGATGGCCCGGCGTCCGGCTGCCGTACTGCCGGAACCGCCGGAGCTCCTCCAGCGGGAGGTCGTAGCCCGTGAGGTGCAGGAGGGCGTAGAGCAGCGCCGAGCCGTGCCCGGCCGAGAGGACGAAGCGGTCGCGGTTCGCCCAGCCGGGGTTCGCCGGATTGTGCTTCAGGAACCGGTCCCAGAGCACGTAGGCCATTGGCGCGGCCCCGAGAGGGAGCCCGGGGTGGCCGGATTTCGCCTCCTCGACCATGTCGACGGAGAGGAAGCGCAGCGTGCCGATCAGCAGGTCGTCCTCGGACGCCATCGCTAGCGGGCGGCCTCCGTCCGGGCGTACGTTGCCGCGCCGACGAGTCCGCTCTCGCCCCCCAGGCGCGCCGGCACGATCGCGAGGCCCTCGGCCGCGGCGGGCAGCGCCCGCGCCTTCACCGCCTCCGCGAGCGACGGGACGAGCGCGAGGAACCCCTCGAGCACGCCGCCGCCAAGGACGACGATCTTCGGGTTGAAGCCGTTGACGATCGAGACGAGCCCGCAGGCGAGGTAGCCCATCGTCTCGTCGACCAGGGCGCGGGCAAGGGCGTCGCCGGAGGAGTAGGCCTGCTCGACGGTCTTCGAGGTGACGGCGCTCGCCTCGCCCGCGAGCGAGAGCAGCCGCTCCCCTCCGCGAGGGTCCGTCGCGAGGGCCTCGCGGGCCCGCTCGGCGATCGCCCAGCCCCCGGCGTACGCCTCGAGGCAGCCGGAGTTCGGGCAGCGGCACTTGCGCCCGTTCCGCTGGACGGTCAGGTGACCGATCTCGCCCGCCGTGCCGGTCGCGCCGTGGCGAAGGTGGCCGTCGGCGACGATGCCGCCGCCGATGCCGGTGCCGACGAAGACGCACACGAGGTCGTCGGTCCCCCGACCGGCCCCGTAGCGCCACTCGCCGTACGTCGCCGCCTGGACGTCGTTGAGGACGGAGACCGGTCGGCCGAGAGCGTTCGCGAGCCGGGCGCGCAGCGGGACGTCGTGCCAGTCGAGGTTCGGGCCGAAGAGGACCGCTCCGTTCGAGCCGACCTGGCCGGCGACCCCGACCCCGAGAGGCCGGCTCGCCGGGAGTCGATCGCTCCAGCGGCTCCGCACACAGGCGACGATATCGTCGATTACCTCGGGAGCGGGTCGCTCGGGCCGGGTCGGCATCCGCTCGGAATCAAGGATCCTGCCTCGGGCATCGACGACCCCGACCGCGATCTTGGTCCCGCCGAGGTCGACGCCCAGCGACGCGGAGGCCCAGCGACCGGTCGACCGGTCGCGGGACCGACGGGTCGACCGACCGGGGCTCCGTGTCGAGGTCCTCGCAGCGCGCATCGCTCTCGCCCTGCCCCGGACCCCGGCGCGGGAGCGCCCAGCCGGTGCGCAGGTCGGTCGCAGGCTCTAGGCGGGGATTCGGATAAGCCCTCCTCGAGTCGGCCGGACCGGAGCGTGCCGAGCGTCGAGCGTTTCAGCCTCTCACCCCAGGTTGCTTATGGCGCAGGGCGCTTTTCCCCCCCGAGAGGAACCATGCCGAACCGTGCAACGTCACCGACCGCCGGCTCCCCCGTCTTCAGCAGTGTCGCGGTCGTCGTGTCGGACCGCCAGAACGCCGTGAAGTGGTACACCGAGAAGCTTGGGCTCGACCATCTCGCCGACGAAGACCACTGGCAGACGGTCGGGAGCAAGGGACGGCCCGGCGTGCTCCACCTCTGCCAAGTGACGGAGTACGACCCCAAGGGCACGATGGAGCCGGGGAACTCCGGCATCGCCCTCCACCTCCCCGGGGACTTCCAGAAGGCGTGCGCCGCGCTCAAGGCGCGCGGCGTCGCGTTCTCCACCCCTCCGACGAAGTTCGACTGGGGATGGGGTGCCTCCGTCGTGGACCCGGACGGCAACGAGATCTACCTGAGCCCGGGCGACTAGGCCGGTCCTCGTGCCCGACGCGGCGGGCCGGTCCCAACTCTCGGTGAGTCGCCGTCCCGTGCGATATCGCAGGGTCAAGCATGCGAGGGCGCAGTTCCGCTCTCGCCGGCTGACGGTCCCGTGACGGAACGTCCAAATACCCCAGGAAGGGTCCTCGGCGCGGGTACCCCGATGTCAGGCGTCGAATCTCCGGAAGTGGTGACCGCGTCGAAGTCTTCCGTGGCCGGCCCCGCGCCCCGTCTCAGCGACGAGGAGGTGGTGGTCGCCCGGTTCGCCTCCTGCTCGCTCCAGATCGTCGGGGGGATTCTCGCCATCTTCTCGGTCTTCACGGTCTGGTTCTACCTCTCGGGGGGCGGGGTCGCCACGCAGTTCTACCCCGGCGCGTCGTTCAAGGCGAACGGCAAGTTCATGACGTATGCTTCGCAGGGTCTCGGGCCCGTCGGAGGACTGTACGACGCGATCCTCGTCCTCGGCGTCGTGGGCGGTGCGTTGCTCCTGGTCGGCGGGGCCCTCCTGCTGCTCGAGGCCGTCCACCGGCGTCCGGCTCGCCCGTCGCGGAACACGTGGATCGCGCTCTCGGGCGTCGCCGTCATGGCGTTCGCGTGGGTCATCGCGCCGGGACTCCAACCGTGGGCTCTTCACGACTCGACCGCCACGGCCTGCTCGGGCTGGACGGGAACCTCGCCCTGCTCTCTCCCGTGGGGTTCCGGAAGTCAGATGGGCGTCTCCTACACCTTCTTCATGGCGGACGGCTGGATCATCATGCTCGGCGCGCTGACGCTCGCGACGGTCGGGCTGGTCATCGGCTACCTGGGCCGGAACCCGGCCTGAACGGGCCCCCACTGCTCAGCTCCGGCCGAGTGCGGTGCGGCAGCTCTCACGCGCGCCGGCCGCTCAACCGCCGGCGGTCGTCCGCGGTCCCGTCCCCCGTGCCCGCTCAAGGTCGCCGCGACGGAGCGTGCTTGGCCCCCGGAACGATGGAGCGCCTCCCCGCTCCCACCCCTCCGGGCCCCTGTTGCGGTCCCCGTACGACGTCCTCTCGCGCAGGCAAGACCGGCTCGCGTGCGTGGGCGGGACCCGACGGTACCCACGGCCCTCAAGGGGAGCATCGATTGACGAGGTCGCCCGCCGCCCCGCCCACGAACGCGGTCTTCGTGGTCTCGGGGTCGCAGGCAGAACCGCATCTCCCGACGGCGCCCGCCTCCGGTGGTCCGGGCAGCGGGCACGCAGGATAGGAGACCCTGCGGCGCTCGGCTCCGCAGCCGTCGTCTCCGCTCGCGAGCGGAGCGCCCCGGTTCCGCAGGCCGTGGCCGGTCCGTAGCGGCCGGTGCGCGTGGGCGAGGCCCAAGCCTCCGGGCTCCCGCCCGCAGGACGACGGGGTCGAGACGGACTAGGGCGGGCTCTCGAGGTGGCCCCACGCCGCGCTCAGTCCGTAGGCGGCGGCGGCGATCCCGGCCAGCAGAACGAGGATCAGGAAGATCCCGAGGAGTGTCGTCCAGACACGCGGTGAGGTCGGGGTCGCGGCGGAACCGATCGGCTGGAGCGACGGGTTCGCGCGGCCCGTGACGAACCAGTCGACGTACAGGGTCGCCGGGTACGCCATGATCGCGACCCCGCCGAATGCGAGGTACATGAGCAGGGTCTCGAACGGGTCCTGGGTCAGCTTGAGGTAGTACTCGGCCCGCGCCCCGTAGTAGATCACGCCGCAGCCGATCACGACCCCCAGCATCCCGACGAAGTGGGTAGGGAGGCGCAGGACCACGGCGAGTCCGAAGCCGACCGTGAGGAGCGCGAGGAGCAGCACGGGGTCGAAGAAGTACAGGTCGTACGACCCCGGCAGCGGCCAGGTGAACTCGCCCCAGAGCGCGAACAATCCGAGGAGCCCCCCGATCAGGGTCAGGACGATCGCTCCTTCACGGAGGTGCGTGGCCGCGCGGGCGGCGTCGTTCCGACGGGAGTGGTACCAGACGAAGAACCCCGTGTAGAACACCGTCGCGGTCACCAAGATCAGCAGGTCGAGGACCATAGTCAGGTCGTCAATGAACCCCATGTTTCTTCGCCTACCCTCGGCTAAGAGGGCGGGAGCAGGAGTGGGGTTAAGAATGTTCCCTCAAGGACGCTTGTGTGCCTCGGCGAGAACGCCGTCGAAATCGCCGGGGCCCGCACGACGCTCCGTTGCGGGCGCAGCCGGCTCCTCGGTCCGACCCGCACCCGCGGGGGCTTCCGGGAACTCGCCTTCAGAGGTCTCGGCCTGAGTCTGCCGTCCGGTGCTGCCCGCCGCGAACGGCGACGACCGCCGAGGACGAGGAGCCGTATCGCCGAAGGGCGTTCCTTCGCCGCTGGCGCGACTACGACTCGACATGCCTGCCGGCGAAGGGCGCACCGCACGCCGTCAATGGCGACCTCCGTACCGCAACTGCCGCCTTCGTTCCTCGCGCCGTCGCGCCTCCACGTGCGGGGTTCCGAGCTCGGACCACGGGCAAGCGATAGCGCCGGAGCGGTCGCGAGAGGCGCCTGCCGCCGGGGGCCCACCCTCTGGGAGTTCGCCGGCCCCCGACCGGTCGGCTCCTTCCCCGCTCCGGCGGTGAGGGTGCGGAGAGGGATTTCGGCGACGGGGGCAAGCCTCCGGCTCGTCGGCCCGAAGGCGACCTACAGGAGGTCCTCGCAGAGCCCCCACGAACGATCGGTCGGGGACGGCGCACCCTTGGGGGCGCTCTCGCCCGGGGCGGGCGGGAGACCCCAAGTACTCGCGCGGCGACCGGCTTCCGGTCGGACGTGTCGTACCCCCCCACGCCCACCGCCCGTGCCCCGGCCGTCGCGGCGGACGTCGCGAGTCGCCGCCGGATCCTGCACGCCGAGACGATCCTCCTCGCCGTCGCGGGGCTCGTCGCCGCCGTCTCGGCGTACAGCCCCTGGTGGTATCTCTCGAACACCTCGGGGTCGTCGTCCGTCGTCGAGTACTATCCGGGCAGCGAGTTCTACGCCGGGGGAGGCGGCGGCGGAGGGACGGTCCCCTACTCGGCCTACGGACTCTCCGGGGTCGGCGAGCTGTACCAGGCCGTCCTGGTCGGCATGCTGCTCGTTACCCTGGTCGCCTGGGTCCTGGGAGGCTACGCCTTCGCGCTCTCCCGCGGCCACGCGACCGGCGGAGAGGCCCGTCACCTCGCCGCCGCCGCCCGGTTCGGGACGATAGGGCTCGCCCTCGCTCTCGCGGTCGGCGTCCCGCTCCTGCAGCCGTACCTGTACTCCGCCGCGGATCCGGGCGGAAGCTGCTCGGCCGCGCCAGCCCACGGTCCCTGTTCGGGGTTCTGGGGGAGCCTCTCCTCCGCGAGCGGTGGCTCGGTCTGGGGGGCCGGCGCCGGCTGGTGGCTGGACGTCGCCGTCGCAGGACTGTTGCTCTTCGCGCTCGCCCTTGCGGTCGCGGCGGGCTCCTCCGAGGGCGGCGCGCTCCGATCGCGGAGCGACCCCGGTACCGGGGTCGCCCTCCCCTGAGCGTGGGCGCGCCCGCATCGAGGGGACCCTCAGGAACGGGTCGGACCGCGCGCCGAGCCGTTCCTTGCCTCAGCGTGACGCGGGCGGGGGCGCCGGGGCGTTTCCTTTAAGGTTCCGCGCGAGGTCGTTTCTCTGACTCGGTAGGCTCCCATGGTGAGCGTGACGGCCGCGGAAACCCGCTACCTCCGCATCGAGGTCCCCGAAGAGCGTCCGCGCGAGCGGACGACCGACTTCCGCGAGGTCCTGCACTCCTACACGCGCGAGGAGGCGATGCTCGAGGCGCAGCGCTGCCTGCAGTGCGCGCTGCCGTTCTGTGTCGAGGCGTGCCCGATCACGCAGGACTGCCGCGGCTACATCGGCCTGGTCGCCGACGGACGCTTTGACGAGGCGGCGAGGCTGACGCTCCGGGAGAACCCGCTCGCGACGACGCTCTGCAAGGTCTGCTACCACTACTGCGAGGACGCCTGCGTGATGAAGGGGCGTGGGGTGCCGATCGCGATCCGGCACCTCAAGCGCGCCGCGCTCGAGTTCGGAGAATCCTCGATGGAGTACGTCCCGAGCGCCCCGCGCGAGCAGCGCGTCGCGGTGATCGGCGCCGGACCGGCGGGCCTGATGGCGGCCTGGGAGCTCGGCATCCGCGGTTACCCGGTGACGGTCTTCGAGCGTCAGAGCGCGATCGGCGGGCAGGCCGGGGCGATCCCGCGCTACCGCATGCCGAACCACGAGCTGCTGGTCGACCTGCAACGGTTCCGCAACTTCGACCTGACGTTCGTCACGAACCGGACGGCGGGCGTCGATTTCACCCCGGAGAGCCTTCTGGCCGAAGGCTACCGCGCCGTCTTCGTCTCGATCGGTGCCTCCAAGGCCGGCTACCCCGGGATCCCGGGCGAGCACCTTGCCGGCGTGATCCCCGCGCTCGACTTCTTGTACGACGTCAACCAGGGACGCCCCGTCGTGCTGGGGCGGAAGATTGTCGTCATCGGCGGAGGGGACGTCGCGGTCGACTCGGTGCGCTCGGCGCGCCGGATCGCGTCCGGAGCCACCGTCGCGATGGCCTACCGGCGCACCCGGGGCGAGTCCCCCGCCGGCGAGGAGGAGATCCGCGAGACCGAGCCGGAAGGGATCGCGTTCCACTGGCTCGTCTCCCCGGTCAGGATCCTCGGGACGAACCACGTCGAGGGCGCCGTGTTCCAGAAGATGGAGCTCTCCGCCCCCGACGCCTCCGGCCGCCGGGCCGTGAAGCCGATTGACGGGGCGTTCCTCACGCTCGAGTGCGACACCGTGGTGATGGCCGTCGGCGAGAAGGCCGACCTCAGCGGCTTCGACCCGTCGCTCGGCCTCAAGATCGGCACGAAGGGATGGCCCGAAGGGGGTCGGCCCGGCTACGCGACGGACGTCGAGGGGGTCTTCGCGGCGGGAGGGCGCTCGGTCGTACACGCGATGGCCGCCGGGACGAAGGCGGCGGAGTCGATCGACGCTTACCTGGCCCGCAAGCAGGGCCGCGAGCCGATGGCGAGGCCGGACCCGTTCGGCGAGGGCGAGGCGCCCGCCCCGTTCCCCGAAGGGTACTCGAGCCCCGTCTGGAAGCCGTAACGCCGCGCGGCCCGCCCGTCGCGGCCGCTCCGGGGCGGTCCCGAACGCGCCGGACGGCCCGTCGCGGGCGCGCGGGGATGGGGGCGGAAGGTTCAATCCCTTCAGCGAGACTGCCCCGCGCATGGTCTCTCGCTTCTGCACCCGTTGCGGACAGTCGCTCCCGGCGAACACGACCACCTGCCCACGGTGCAACGCGCCGGTCGGCGCCGTCGCCGCGAGCTCCGGTGCGTCGGGGGTCTCGGGCGGGTCGACGGAGTCGACCGCCTCGGCCCGACGCTCCTGTCCGAACTGCCGGGCCCAGATGCGGTGGATCGGCCATTACAGCCTCCGCGCAAGCGGTCCGCCGTCGCCGGCGGGAGGGGCCGGCAACCCCGGGGAGACCGCGGAGACCCTGCTGCCGTTCTCGCTGTACTACTGTCAGTCCTGCGGCAAGTTCGACTTCTACTACCCCGGCACCTAGCCGGCGCGCGGGCGCCGACGCTCCCGCGGCCTCGGGGAGGGTGACGGGCCGGTGGCGACGCACGGGGCGGCGTACTCCGGGGAACCTCCCCTCCGCGCAGGGCGGCTCCGCGACCGGGCGGACGCCGGCCGGCGGCTCGCGGAGCGGTTAGCGTCCCGCCGCCTCGTGGCGCCGGCCGTCCTGGCGATCCCTCGCGGGGGTGTCCCGGTCGGCGCCGAGATCGCCCGACGCCTCGCCGCCCCCCTCGACGTCCTCCTCGTCCGCAAGGTCGGAGCCCCGGGCGATCCGGAGTACGGGCTCGGCGCTGTCGGCGAGGGAGGGCTCGTGAGGATCGACGAGGTGCGCGCCCGCGAGGCCGGGTTCGCCCGGTCGGAGCTCCTCCCCGTCGTGCGGGCGGAACAGGCAGAGCTCGCCCGCCGTGTCGCTCGCTTCCGGGGAGGACGGCCCGCGCTGGACGTTCGAGGACGGACGGCGATCGTGGTCGACGACGGGGTCGCCACGGGAGGGACGATCGAGACGGCGGTCGAGATCGTTCGCCTCCGCGGGCCCCGGGGCGTGGTCGTGGCACTCGGGGTCGCCCCGCCGGAGGCGCTCCGACGCCTCGAGCGTCTCGCGGACGCCGTCGAAGCCGCCCTGGTCCCGGCGCACCTTGAAGCGGTCGGCCAGTGGTACGAACGGTTCGACCAGGTCGACGACGCCGACGTCGTCGGCCTGCTCGCGCGGGGTCCTTCGACCGACGCCGCGGCCGGGGCCTAGCGAACCGGATCGACCCTGTTTCCTGGCGGCGAGGGCCCTCAGGACCGCCGCCTTCGTCCTCGAGGTCGACGATCGCTGCCGACCGGCCCCCGGGCGTAGGGGCCCGGACGCAGGAATGCCCTCGCGGGCGCTCCCGCCGGAGGGGGTGACCCGGCCGTAACCGCCCGCTTTATCCCACGGCGGGGCTGGCCGGCCCGATGGGGTTTCCCCCTGAGACCGCCGCGCGCCTCTTGAGCGAGGGGCGGGACCATCGATGCCCGGGCGGCGAGGAGACGTGCGTCAAGGTCGTCGCGATCGCCGAACTGCCGAGCCGGTTCGGGGAGTTCCAGGTCGTCGCGTTCTGGAACGAGCAGTCCGAGCAGGACCACGCGGCGTTCGTCCACGGGGACGTCTTCGACCGTGAGCGGGTCCTCGTCCGCCTGCATTCCGAGTGCCTGACCGGCGACGCGATCGGCTCGCTCCGCTGCGACTGCCGCGACCAGCTCCTCGCCTCGCTCGAGCGGATCGCCCAGAGCGACGCGGGGATCGTCCTCTATCTCCGCCAGGAGGGTCGGGGGATCGGCTTCGCCAACAAGATCCGGGCCTATCAGCTCCAGGACCAGGGCCTCGACACGGTCGAGGCGAACGAGGCGCTCGGCTTCCGCGCGGACGAGCGGGAGTACGGGATCGCCGCCCACATGCTCGGCTCGATGCACGTCCGCTCGATCGAGATCATGACGAACAACCCGGCAAAGATCGACGACCTCCAACGCCACGGGGTCCAGATCGAGGGGCGTATCCCGCTCGTGATCCCGCCGCAGCCGGTCGACGCGGCCTACCTGGAGACCAAACGGCGCAAGCTCGGCCACCTGCTCGACATGGAGCAGCTGGACGGCTCGTCGGACCCATCGCCGGGGGCCTCCCGCTAGCGGGTCGTCCCCTAGGCGACGTGAACCTGCCGGTTGTGGCGACCGAGCGCGGTCACGGAGGCGAAACGCGCCCCGCAGACCGAGCAGCGCACCTGCTTCGCGACCGCGGCGGCGGGGCGAGAGGCGCCCTCGCCGTGGGACTCCCGCAGGTGCGCCTCCAGCACCTCCGCAGAGCGGAACGCCGAGCCGCACTGCGGACAGACCGCCTCGTTCTCGTCGTACTCGACGTACGGCACGGAAGGCCGAGGGAACCCCCCGCTATCCAGATTTCGGGGGCCGGCCGGTGGCCCGCCGGGCGGCTCATCGGTGTGCGCCGAGGGCCCGCCCCGGAACGGCGTGCCGCCCCACCGGCGGCCAGCCCCCTCGGTGCCGTTTCTCGGTCCTCGGTCGCGCGGACCGTCCCCTGCGCGCCGCCCGGCTATCGTAAATCCCTTGCCCCGTTCGGTCCCGAGGCCGGGCGATCGTGACCGACTGGTTCAACATCGCGATCTGGTCGCTCGTCGGCACGTGGGTGCTCGTCGTCGGCACCCTGCTCCTGATGTACTGGCAGACCCGGACGAGCCAGAAACTGAACTCGGCGAACGCCGTCATGGCGCTGCGGGAGCGGTTCGACAGCCCGCACATGCGCGCCGCTCGCCGGCATCTCGCCACGGACCTTGTGCGGGGAACGCGGGAGGACCTCTCTAGCGTTGAGGTCGTCACGTTCTTCGAACTGGTCGGGACGCTCACGCACCACCGGGCGCTCGAAGAGGAGCTGGTCTGGGAGGCGTTCGGGACGTGGGTCGTCGCCTACTACTGGGGGATCCGGAACCCGACCGACCTGGTGGCGAAGATCCGAGCCGACCTCAGCGACCCGCTCGTCTTCCACGAGTTCGAATGGCTCTACCTCACGATCAACTCCATTGACGTGCACGAAGGGCCGCGGGCGTCCGCGACGCCGGAGGCGGTGTCGCTCGGCGCGCGTCGCGTCCTCGAGCTCGAGGCAAGCCTTCCCGGAAGCTAGGGCCCGCGCACGACGAACGACCGAGGGGGGACGACCTCGGCCGAGGCCGCGACCTCGAAGGCCTATTCCCGCGGGAGCGTGTCGAGAGGTTCGGACCGCCGCGGTTCGGCCCGACGGCGGGCGATGCGGTCCCAGAAGTGACGCCGGAAGCCGAAGATCACGACGATCCAGGCGAGCTCGGCGGTGAGCGGCGAGACGAAGGCGACGCCGATCGAGGCCACGAACGTCACGACCGTGAGCGACTGACCGAGCTCGGTCGTCCGGATCCACTCGGGGGTCAGCCTCGGGGCGACGAGGTGTCGGTCCCGCGTCGCGTGACGCCAGATCCCGAGCAGGACGCAGCCGCCGACCGCCTGGACCGCGGCGTAGATCGCGACCGCGAGCTGGCACGAGCGCGACGAGGGGCCGAAGCCGTCCGGCGAATAGGCGAACAGCAGCGAGACGAGGAACGGGGTCACGGAGATCACGAGCAGGAAGAACGAGTTCAGACGGATCAGCGGCTGGTCGTACCGGACGATCGACGAGAAGAGCCGGTGGTGGACGCTCCACCAGCCGGCGATGACGAAGAACGACAGGAGGTAGCCGACGAACGCGGGCTCGAGACGATTGAGGTAGATCGGCAGAGGCGGGAGCACGCCGCCGGTGAACGTCTGCGGGAGCAGGATCGTCACCGCGAGGAACGTCATGGCGAACGCGAACACGCCGTCGCTCAGCGACAGCAGCCGGCTGAGGTCCGAGCCCGTCCCGTCGATCCCCTCGAGCCGGGGGCCCCTCGAGGCCCTCGCGTCCCGTTCGTCCTCGCCCGAGATCGCCGTCCCCCCTCGTGGCCGACGGACCCCGCCTCATAGGCTTGGCCTGCCCGCTCCCGGGCCGCGCTGCCGTCCGAAACCGTAACGGCCCCGGCCCCGTTCGGCGCCCGATGGGCGCACCGCATTCGCGACCGGACGGCGCGGCGTACCGTCGGCTCGCGGCGGTCTACGACGTCGTCCACCGTTCCAAGCCGTACGGCGCGGAGGCCCGCGCGGTCCGCGCCGTCGTCCGACGCGTCGCCCGCCGGCCCTGCCGCAGTCTTCTGGACGTCGCCTGCGGGAGCGGTCGGCACCTCGAGGGGTTCTCGAAGTGGTTCGAGTGCGTCGGCGTGGACGCGAGCCCCGAGATGCTCGCCCTTGCCCGTCGCCGGGTGCCGGGCGCCGAGTTCTTCCTCGGGCGCATGGAGTCGTTCCGGCTCGACCGCGCGTTCGACGTCGTCACGTGCCTGTTCTCGGCGGTCGGCTACGCCCGTTCCCGCGCCGAGCTGCGCAGGACCGTGACGAACCTCGCGCGCCACACCGCTCCGGGGGGTGTCGTCGTGATCGAGCCGTGGCTCGCCCCGTCGGACTTCCGGAGCGGCGGCGTCGCCTGTCGGGTCGCTCGCGACGACCGCACGACCGTGCTGCGCATGAACGACAGCCGTCGGGTTCGGGGGCGCTCGGTCTTCGACTTCCACTACCTCATCGGACGGAACGGCACGGTCGAGCACGAGGTCGAGCGCCACGACCTCGGTCTCTTCTCTCGGGCGACGACGATCGCCGCGCTTCGGAGCGCGGGGCTGCAGCCCCGGTACTTCCGCCCCGGTCTCTCGACCGGCCGTGGGCTGTACGTCGCACTCCGCGTCGAACAGAGGCCTCGAGGTGGGGAGACGTCAGGACGTGCACGACGTCCCGGCGGGCGGTGAGCCGCCCACGCGGGGAGATACCGGGGGCCTTGGGGGTGCCCCTGCGCCGTCTCTCCTCGGCAGAGCGAAGAGCAGTCCTGGCGCCGCACCCGAGGAGGCCGCCGAGGTTCTCGGTCCCCACGAACTCGACCTTCGGCCCCGGGACGCCGGACCCCGACGGGCCGACTCCGCGGCTTCCCCGGCGGCGCGGGTCGAACTGCCGGCCACCGCCTTCCCCCGTTTCTTCTCGGTCGGCCGAGGCGAGGGGGTCGTTCCGTCCCGTCGCGCGGCCGGGTTGTGCCGCGTATATAGTCCCCTTCTCTCGGTCGTTCCTGCGGTCTTTCGGACGCGAGGGGAAGATGGGAGAGAGGGTCCCTCCGCGGTCGGCGGAGGTGCCGGAGAGCCCGGGGTCGCGCGCGGTGGCCGTACTCTCGCGGCCGGTCGACGGTCCCGGCGCCTCGCGCCTTCTGGACGAGCGGATCCGACGGTTCACCGAGGAGGCGACGCGGTTCTCCCACGACTTCGTCGAGTCCGCGGGACCGCGGTTCCGCAGCGACCCGGTGCGCGCCTCGGTCCTGAACGTCGACCTGGCCAAGTCGCTGTTCTCCAAGTGGGTGATCGAGATCCTCTTGCTGCTGTACAGCCGTCGCGAGCTGGGGTTCCAGGAACTGCGCCGAACGCTGGGGCCGATCAGCCCCAGGGTGCTCTCGCAGAAGCTTCGCCTGCTCGAGGAGCGTGGCCTGTTGCGGCGGACGGTCCTCGCGACGCGGCCGGCCCGCGTCCACTACTCCCTCACCGACGACGGACAGGTCCTCGCGAAGCTCGGAGAGCCGGTCTTCATCTTCCTGCGCTATCGCCGCGACACGGCGGTCCGAAGGCGCCAGGGTCGTCGGGCGACCGGGGTACCGACGTCGGCACGGCCGGTCGCGGAGCTGCAGGTCCTCGGGCGGCGGTGAGCGGGGCGACGTCGAGCCTGCCCCGGGACGCTCCTCGGCGGAGGTACGGACGTGACGGCGCTCGTGCTCCGTGTGCGGCCCGGGAGCGTGACGGAGCGCCTCGACTGGGACCCCTGGCGAAGATGCTGGACGGTCGCCTGCCGCGCTCCGGCCCGGGACGGCGCGGCGAACTCGGCCGTCCTCGGGATCCTCGCGGGTCGGCTCGGGATACCCCGGGCGAGCCTCCGATGGCGCTCCGGCCAGCGCTCCCGCGAGAAGGTCGTCGAGGTCTAGGGGCTGGGCGCCGAGGAGGTCGACCGGCGTCTCCGCGCCCGCTCGAGTTCCGGCGACGGACGCTCCGGCCGGGCGAGCGAGGCTCCGCAGGGGGCCGCTCGGTGAGGCGCCGGACCTAGGACGCTCCGGCGTCGGTCGGGTCGTACGCGGCCTCGCCGAACTCGGCGAGGTCAAGCCCGACGTCCTCCGCCTCAGGGTCGACGCGTAGCGGGGTGAAGAAGTTGATCACGCGCAGGAGGACGTACGACCCGACGAAGGCGAACGACGCCACGACCGCGATCCCGACGAGCTGGACGAGCGCGAGGTGCGGGTCGCCGTAGAAGAGGCCGTTCTTGCCGTTGATGTTGTTGACCGCCACCGTGGCGAACAGGCCGGTCGCGAACGTCCCCCACATGCCGCCGGCCCCGTGGCAGGCGAAGACGTCGAGCGAGTCATCGAGGGTCGTGCGCGCACGCCAGTTCGCGACGAAGTTGCACATGATCCCGGCGATGAGGCCGATCACGATCGACGCGGACGGGCCGACATATCCCGCGGCCGGGGTGACCGC
The DNA here is from genome assembly GCA_030037035.1 of Thermoplasmata archaeon. Lineage (GTDB taxonomy): Archaea > Thermoplasmatota > Thermoplasmata > Lutacidiplasmatales > UBA184 > Lutacidiplasma. Next base: position 176 of record JASHSA010000002.1, on the reverse strand, counting down.
GGCCAGTCCGCAGACCGCGCCGACCGCCATCCCCACGGCCGAGGGCCGGCCCTTGCGGATCCAGTCGACGAGCATCCAGCTCACGCCGGCCGCGGCGGCCGCGAGGTTCGTGGTGACGAGGGCGTCCACCGCGACCGCATTCGCCGCCAGGGCGCTCCCCGCGTTGAACCCGAACC